>JAJZSM010000123.1:359-5308 GCA_021849765.1 Actinomycetes bacterium
CAGCAACGTCAAGGCGCTGCCCGCGGCGACGGCGATGCCCATCTGGACGACGAACCCGGCCGAGGCGCCCATCACGATGGACCAGGGTCGCGCCCGTGTCGACATCACGATGGTGGCGACCATCGTCTTGTCGGGCAGTTCCAGCAGGAACATGAGAACCATGATCCCGAGGAAGGCGCCGACGGACATCGCGCTAGAACTGCGTTCGTATCGCGGCGGCGAAGGTCAGGCCGATGCGCATGCGTTCGAGTTGTTGCTCGACGGTCGCGGGGTAGCCCCCGACCACCGGGTGGGCGTGGTGGAACGCTTCGACCTCGTCGGCGAGGGCCGGGTCATTGATGAACGTCGGCACACCCGACGCGAGGCGGGCGTAGTGACTCGGCGAGAACTGCGCCAGGGCGTCGTCCCAGCGACTCGTGAGGTAGCGCCACACTGCGGGACCAGTCGTCTCGTTGCGCATGAGGTGCGGCAAGACGAGTGGTGCGTCTTGGCTTCGGAACTCACTGAAGCAGCGCTCCGCCGCGTCGAGGGCGATTTTCTCGTCGCTGAACGCGCTGAGTGCGAACAGGAATCGGATTGACTCCTGGGGCGACGGCGCCTGACGGTAGCGCTCGAGGAATGTGTCGTAGTCACCGGGCCGGTTCTGGTCAGCCACGATCCGCAGGATCACCGGTGCCAGGTCACCGTCGAGCGGACCGGCTTCAAAGCGTCGCCGAGCCTCGTCGCGGATGTCGCGGTCGTGACAGACGGTCCCGAGCAGTCCGATCACGATCGCGCGGAGCTGACTGGTGAGGGATCCTTCGCCCTCGTGCTGGTCCCAACCAAGCCGTGCGAACTGGGGCTCGACGAGTGCGCGGACCTCGTTTTCGAGCGCCTCACGCGCCGTTCCCTTCAAAGCCCGGTGCACCATGTCGATGGCGGCCGCGACGAAGCTCCACGTCGTCGGTTCGTCCTGGTCGCCCAGTCCCGAGGCGGTGGCCGCAAAGTCACGCCACGTGATCTGGCCCGCGAACAGGAGTGCCCACGCGTCGGCCACCACCGTGGCGCGCTCGAGCTCGTCGAGCTCGCCGAGACGCGGTGCGAGCGCCGCCAGTTCGGCCGAGCCGTACCGGGATCGGAAGAATCCCGAGCCGCCGGCGTTCACGACGACCGGCGCCGCGTCGCTCACCGTGATTGGCTCATCGCGCAGCAGGTGATGTGAGGCCTCGCCGCCCTCGAGCGAACGCGTCAGTACCGGCACGAGCCAGTGGTCGCCGATCGCCCCCTTGTGCGCGGGGTCCGCGAAGACGAAGGGCGCCTGGCTGAGTTGGCCGTTGGCGAGGGTCACCATCGGGTGACCCCCCTGGAGGATCCACGTGTCCATCATCTCGCGCACCGGGTGGCCCGACACGGTCTCGAGCGCGTCCCACAGGTCACTGGTGACCGTGTTGGCGTAACTGTGCGTGGTCAGGTAGTGGCGGATGCCGTCGCGGAACGTCTGTTCGCCGAGGTACTGCTCGAGCATGCGCAGCACCGATCCACCCTTCTCGTAGGTGAGCGCGTCGAACATGCCCTGCGTGTCGTCAGGGGAGATGACTTCGTACTCGATCGCTCGGGTCGTCGCGAGACCGTCGATGTGCATCGCGAGGTCGCGCATGACGGCCTGGTCGGTCCAGATGTGCCACTGCGGGCGGAAGGCGTTGGTGCAGATCAGCTGCATGAAGGTCGCGAAGGCCTCGTTCAGCCAGATACCCTCCCACCACTCCATCGTGACCAGGTCGCCGAACCACATGTGGGCGATCTCGTGGTGCACGACCTCGGCGACGCGCTGGATCTCAGCGTTGGTGGCCCGTGCCGGGTCGACCAGCAGCGCGGTCTCGCGGTAGGTCACGCAGCCGAGGTTCTCCATCGCCCCGAAAGCGAAGTCCGGGATCGCGACCATGTCGAGTTTCTCACCGGGGTAGGGGATGGCGAAGTACTCGCCAAAGAAGCGCAGCGCGAAGGCGCCGGCCTCGAGGGCGAGGGCCGTGAGGTTTCCCTTGCCCACGGGGTAGACCACGCGCAACGGCACGCCGTCGACGTCGAGCGCGTCGGTGAACTCGAAGGGTCCCACCACGAAGGCGACGAGATACGTGGACATGATCATGGTGGGGGCGAAACGTACGGAGCGCTGGCCGTTGCCGAGATCGATGTTCTCGATCTCGGGTGAGTTGGAGATCGCCGCGAGGTGGCCCGGCACGGTCAGGTTGACCTGGTAGGTGGCCTTGAAGGACGGCTCGTCCCAGCACGGGAAGGCCTGTCGGGCGTCGGAGTGCTCGAACTGCGTGGTCGCGATGGTGTGGGTGACACCGGCGTCATCGGTGTAGGTCGAGCGGTAGAAGCCCGAGAGGTGGTCATTGAGCACGCCGGTGAAGGCGATCTCGATGGTCGCCGGTCCCACGGGGAGCGTCTCGTGATAGTCGAAGGAGACCGTCTCGTAGGTGAGGTCGAAGGTCGGGGCGTCGGAGCGGTGGCTCGTCCCCTGGCTCGTGAGCGTGGCCGCGCCGAGTTCGAGGTTCTTCGCGTGCATAACGACGGTCTCAACCGGTTCGGCGACGTTGACGTCGATTTCGACGCGCCCGACGAAGGTCGCCGCGGCGAGGTCGGGGGTGAGGAAGATCCGATAAGCGTGGGGGACGATGGAGCGTGACAGGCGGAAGGGATTGGCAGAAGTCATAGTTGGAAACACTAGAGCCAAATCTTCTACGCTCGCTAAGTGACAACTCCTCCGACACCCGTCTCACTTCGCGTCAAGCCGGGCCCGACGAGGCTCGCCGTCACGGGCATCGGCAACGCCTTGCTCGACATCATCGCGCGTGACTCAGCCGAGGTGTACCACGACTTGGGCCTGGTCAAGGCGTCGATGACGTTGATCGGCGAGGACCAGCTCGACACGTTCTACGCCTCGATGGGCCCGACGATCCAGATGTCGGGCGGCTCGGTCGCCAACTCCATCGCTGGGATCGCGGCGCTCGGGGGGACCTGCGGCTACATCGGCAAGGTGGCCGACGACGAGTTCGGCGAGCGATTCACCCACGACCTGCGCACGATGGGCGTGGAGTTGGACCTCGCGATCGCGTCTCCCGAGGAGGGTGCGACGGGTCGCTGCCACGTCTTCATCACCGACGACGCGCAGCGCACGATGGCGACGTATCTCGGCGCCTCGAACCGGCTCCACGTGGCCGACATCAACGAACGGCTGATCGCCCGCTCCGAGATCACCTATATCGAGGGCTACCTCTACGACTTGCCACCAGCGAAGATGGCGATCCAGAAGGTGGTGGACTTTGCTCACCAGCACGATTCGATGGTCGCGCTCTCACTGTCGGACATGTTCTGCGTGGAGCGCCACCGCCGGGATTTCTTGGAGCTGGTGACCAATCACGTCGACGTGCTGCTCGCCAACGAGGCCGAGATCCTCGCCCTCTTCCAGGTCGACAGCCTCGAGCGCGCCTTTGAAGCCCTCGACGAGCTCGGGGTGCTCGCGGTCGTGACCCGTGGACCGCTCGGCGCCGAGGTCTTGACCGCGTACGGGGTTGTATCGGTCCCCGCGAGCGAGGTCGACGAGGTCATCGACCAGAACGGGGCGGGCGACATGTTCGCTGCCGGCTTCCTCTACGGCCTCGCGCTCGGGGCAGACCCGATCGAGGCAGCCGAACTCGGGTCACTCTGCGCGGGCGAGATTATCAAGCACCTGGGGGCTCGTCCCGAAACCGACCTCGAGGCGATGGCTATCGAAGCGGGCCTGCTGTAGCTCAGCGTCCCTCGGCGTCGAGTTGCGCGTCGAGTTCGACCGTGCGTCGAGTCTCCCAGCGCACCCACGCCACCGCGATGGGGATGCACGCGAGGAGCATGAGCGCGTCGCCGCCAATCCACATGATGGCCCCACCGAACTGTACGTTGGCGAGCACCGACGCCGGGGTCGAACCGATTGGGGCGAGGGTCTGGTACGCCGAGAAGGGGTTGTGCGAGGACATCGCGAGCGCGAGCCCCGTGAAGGTGTCCACGGGTACCGCGGCCATGACGAAGACGAGGCGAAGCCCGGGGTGGATCGTTCGGCCGCGTTCGAGCCCGAAAGCGACGCGAAAGAACAGGTACCCGACGACGAGAAAGCCGAGGTGCTCGAACTGGTGGATCCACTCGTGGAGCAACATCTCGTTGTACAGGCTGGTTAGGTGCGACACCGGGATGAAGACGAAGTAGAGCGCGAAGGCGACGATGGGTTCGGTGATTACCGTCATGAGTCGACTGTCGAGCGCGGCGCGCAGGCGGGTGGACCCAGCGCGGTAGGCGAGGTCGAGGGGCGTGGCGAGGGCGAAGAGTGGACCAGCGATCATGATCAGCGCCAGGTGCTGGATCATGTGGTCGCTGAAGTACGCCCGGTCGTAGTAGCCGATGACCGACTCGGTCGCGATGAAGGTGACGATCAGGCCGAGCGCGAAATAGAGGCTCCGGCTGCGGGGCCAGTTCGGGGTCCGGTGCTGGCCCCAGGCGTAGAGCGCCCCCGCCAGCACCATGAGTGCGATCGCACCCGGTTCGAGTGCCAATTGGGTCGCGTCGCGCCAGTGGAAGGGTGTGACCGCGGACAACACCCGCCCATCCTAGGATCAGACGGCGGGGAGGCTCAGTAGGATGGCGCGGTGAAGTCGAAGTGGTTGAGCGCGAAGGCCCTGATGTTGCACCTCGCACTGATCGCGTGGCTCGCGATGAGTGCGACTGCGGCGTGGTGGCAAGTCGGCCGAGCGGTTCAGGGTAATTCACTCAGTTTCCTCTATTCGATCGAGTGGCCGGTCTTCGGCGTGCTCGGCGTGCTCGGTTGGTATGCGCTACTCAACATCGACCGCGTCAGCGAAGATGACGAGTTGGAGCGGCGGGCCTACGAGGAGAAGATGCGCGCCGAGGCTCGCCAAGCCCGACAGCGTGACGCCGAG
>JAJZSM010000124.1 GCA_021849765.1 Actinomycetes bacterium
AGCTAGCAGCGGTACTGCAGATGGCGAACGCGTTGACATTCTGGGGCTTCTTCCGACACCATCCCCCGGAGGAAGAATCGGTGTCACGCGCCGTGCCACCGATCGAACCCGAGCCAGCCGACTGACCAGTTCGACGAACGCGCCTTCGATGCACCGAGCGAGCGGCGTCACCCTCGTAGCGACCGAACGCACCACACACCCGTCCGGCGACGTTCTCGTCGCTTCGCGGAACCACCGGAGGCTTCGTCCACCTGGTGGTCACCTCGAACTCGACCGTCGTCGCGATACGGTACATACGAGACCGGTCGGGGCGTTGGTGCGACGAGTCGTCATGACCACGGGGCCTGTCAGACATGCGCCACGACGAGGGACGGGAGGTCAATGCGGTTATGCCGGAGACCGAACCCCGATCCCTCGGTCACCTGGGCCGCGCTGGTCGGCGACGAGTTGACCACCGTGCTCTGCCGCCACGGGGCTGAGGCGGGCCACTTCGCCGTCCTCGGACCAGACCCCTGGCAGGTGATCTGGAACGACGACCGATCGGGGTTCGTCTCCTTCCTCGAAGCCCGACACTGCCTCGTCTCGTGGCGATCGCCCGTGGCAACGCAATCGCAACAGGCCGACTTGTTCGCCCGCCTGCAGCGCCACGCGCGCGCGTTGAACAAGCAGCTGTTCGCGGTGCCCGTCAATCAGACGACGGCCGACGCGGCGGTGGCCCTGGGCATGCACGCCACCTGGATCGGCACCGAGTGCCTCATCGATCTGCGCCGCTGGACGCTCCAGGGTGGCCGTCGTCAGAAGGTCCGCTGGGCCCGGAGCCACGCGATCAAGCTCGGTTACGCCTGGCGTGAGGCGCACCCCCTCGTCTCGCGCACGGACTTCGACGGACTGCAGCGGATCGAGGAGCGATGGAAGCAGGAACGTCGCGAACGTCGGACCGACTCGTTCCTTCGTAATGAGTTCACCGAGCTCGCCCACCTTCGTCGCTACTTCGTCTGCGAGGGTCCGAACGGGGTCGTCGCGTCGATCACGTGCACGCCGGTCAACCGTTCGACGTGGTATCTCCAGGACCCCGTGCGAGACCCGAACGCACCCCGGGGGGCACTCGAAGGTGCGATGGCCCTCGCCCTCGACTTCTTCCGCGACGAGGGGTTCTCCTGGGCGTCGAACGGACCACTCCCGTTCTGGCGTCCCGACGGTGTCGAGAACCGACCACACCCCCTCGGCCCACTCGGCGACCGGGTGCTCAACTACTTCGACCGTCGCTATCGCTTCGCGCGGATCAACCAGTTCCGCTCCAAGTTCCTCCCCGACGAGACGTGGCCGGTCTTCGTCGTACGGTCCCACCGATTCGTGACGCCGCGTACGATCGGCTCACTGGTGCGCGTGCTGACACGCGCCATCGACTGAGCGACGTGGTGACCCTGAGAATTCGGGGTCCCGTCGGCCCCACGACGAGAAACCTGACGCGGCACCTAGACGCTGACGACCGTGGTGCCTACTATGGGTCCACCACGGAGCGAACGCCACGTCGATGACGCGGCGATCCGTCGGTACCACTGCCGAGCACCCGCGAACGTCGTGGGTGCTCCAACCGATGAGGGGGAACGCGACCATGGACGAGACCGCGACGCTCGTCACGCGGTCGGCGCCTGTCCTCGAGGTGGTGACCTGATGGCCGACCCGATCCTCCAGGCCCGTGACCTCGTCAAACGGTTCGGCGAGTTCAACGCCGTGGACAGCGTGAGCTTCGCGGTCGACGCCGGTGAGAGCTTCGGCTTCCTCGGCCCCAACGGTGCGGGCAAGACCAGCACCATGCGGATGATCTCGGCGGTCTCGCAACCGACCGCCGGGTCGCTCAGCGTCTTCGGTCTCGACCCGCGCACCCACGGACCCGAGATTCGCGGACGGATCGGCGTCGTCCCCCAGGAAGACACGCTCGAGCTCGAGCTCTCGGTCCGGCTCAACCTGGAGATGTTCGGCCGCTACTTCGACATCCCCCGCGCGATCCTGCGCGAACGCGCGACCGATCTCCTCGCCTTCACTCAGTTGAGCGAGCGGGCTGACGATCGCGTTGAGGATCTCTCGGGGGGCATGAAACGCCGACTCACCATCGCCAGGGCGCTCATCAACCAACCCGAGATCCTGATCCTCGACGAGCCGACCACCGGCCTCGACCCTCAGGCGCGTCACCTGCTCTGGGACCGGCTGTACCGGCTCAAGCGTGAGGGCGTGACACTGATCATCACGACGCACTACATGGACGAGGCAGAGCAGCTGTGCGATCGGCTGGTCGTGATGGACCATGGCAAGATCGTGGCCTCGGGCACACCTAGGGAACTGATCACCCATCACTCCACCCGAGAGGTCGTGGAGCTGCGCTTCAACACCGACTCCCACGACGGCTACCACGACCGACTCGCTCCCTTCGCCCAGCGTCTGGAGGTGTTGCCCGATCGGGTCCTGCTCTACGTGGACGAGGGTGACGAGACCCTACGACGGATCCACGAGCAACAGATCACGCCGATGAGCGCCCTCGTTCGGCGCAGCTCGCTCGAGGACGTCTTCTTGCGCCTCACGGGGCGAACCTTGGTGGATTGACCGTGGCGACCCGGACCAACACCCAACTCGGCTGGTCGAGGTGGCGCCGTAGTTGGTGGTACCACGCGACGTACTACGCCCAGACCTGGCGCGGGTCCGTGGCGAGTACCGTCCTGTTCCCCATCTTCTACCTCACCGCTCTCGGCGTCGGCGTCGGGCACCTCGTGTCGGCCCACACGGGACTGGTCGACGGCCAGACCTACCTGCACTTCATCGCGCCGAGCCTGCTCGCCACGACGACCATGCAGCTCGGCGAAGGCGAGTCGCTCTGGCCGGTGCTGGCGGCCGTGAAATGGGTTCGGTCCTACCACGCCGCCGTCGCCACGCCACTCGAACCGATCGACATCCTCGTGGGCAAGCTCTCGTGGGTCGTGACGAGGGCCCTCGCGACCGGGGTCGTCTACACGGTCGTAATCGGGGCCTTCGGGGCGCTCCAGTCGTGGTGGAGCCTCACGCTGCCGCTCATCGGCGGCCTCATCACCTTGGCCTTCGCCGCGCCCTTCGTCGCCTACGCCGCCTCGGTCCAGTCCGACGCGTCATTCGTCGCGATCTACCGCTTCGCGATCGTGCCGATGTTCCTCTTCTCGGCGACCTTCTACCCCGTCAGCGCCTACCCCGGGTACCTACGCCCTGTGGTGCAGTTCGTCCCGCTCTATCACGGGGTCGCCCTCGCGCGGTCGGCCGCCTTCGGCGAGTGGCCGCTGCTGCCCACCCTCGGACACCTGACGATGCTGCTCGCACTCGCGGTCGCCGGTGTTCTCTGGGGCCGACGGACGCTGCGACGCCGGTTGGTGGACTAGTGCTCACCCGAACGCTGCCCCGGTTCGGCTCTCGAAGGTCCCTGCGGGTCTTCGAACGGAACCTCACGGTCTACCGGTCGCAGTGGTTGATGTTGATCTCGGGATTCTTCGAGCCCCTCTTCTACCTGCTCAGCATCGGCCTCGGACTCAATCACCTGGTCGGTCCGCTTCGGGTCGGTGGCCACGTCGTGAGCTACGCGACCTTCGTCGCGCCCGGCATGCTCGCGACATCGGCGATGAACGGCGCGATGATCGACACGATCTTCAACACGTTCTTCCGACTGAAGATCTCCCACTCCTACGACGCGATACTCTCGACGCCGCTCGACGTGACCGACGTCGCCCTCGGTGAGGTCTGGTGGGCCCTCGCACGAGCCGGCGCCTACGGCGCGTCCTTCATCGTCTGCATGGTGCTGCTCGGCGACGCCGGCAGCGCCTGGGTCGTGCTGTGCTGGCCCGCGGCCATCCTCACGAGCCTCACGTTCAGCGCCATCGGCCTAGCCGCCTGCACCTACGTCCGGTCCTGGCAGGACTTCGACCTGGTCACCCTCGTCCAGCTGCCGATATTCCTCTTCTCCGCGACGTTCTTTCCGATCTCGCTCTATCCGCACTGGCTTGGCGCCATCGTCGCCATCTCGCCCCTCTATCAGTCCGCGGCGCTGCTTCGCGGCCTCTCCCTCGGCGTGTTCCAGTGGGTGATGCTCGGGCGCATCGCCTACCTCATCGTGCTCGCCCTCGTCGGATTGCGCGTCGCCGCCAATCGCTTCCGTTGCATCCTCGTACCTTGAAGCGTGGCGGTCACCGTCCGGCCGACGTCGGCGAGAACTGACGTCCGTGCATGGTCGATCGATGCGATGGATCAATCGCTACTGGCAGCCCTGATCCTTGTCGTAGATTGTGCCACCGCCGCCCGTGAGCGTGCCCGTCTGGGCTACCAACAGCGGCGCGGTTGAACCGGAAGGTAACAACGTGAAGCCCGAAGTCGAGGTTGGGCACGCCGTCAATCCCGCCTGCCAGTCACCGGCGACCCCGGAGACGGCGAAATTCGGCCCCGTGATAGACGCCCACATCGACGGCGTGGAGTAAATGCCAAACGGGATAGGAACGTTCGCGTTGGTGAACTCATACGCCATACCCGTAATGGTCGCCTGGTTGAGTGCGGTATCCGTCGACCAGCTGTTGCCGGTCTCGACGTCGGCCCACCACATCACCGGTGTACCCGGTTCGACACTCACCGCCCAGTCGGCCTCGCTGCAGCCGATGGCCCAGGCCGCCTGCAGCGCCGAGAGTGTGTGCCCCGTGGCGCTCGGTTGAAACGTCCTTGAATCGGTCTTGCAGTTGCCGGTGTCGGACTTCGCGTAGGCCAGGGCGTAGCCCGTGTTGAAGTACAACGAACGAGAGCCAGTTGGCGCAGCGTTCCACTGCTTTGACGCGTACTGGTTCGTGGTGAACGGTCGGCCGTGGGTGACGCCGATAATGGCAAAACTCAAGCCCTGAGGAGGCGTCGACGACCCCTGCGGATAGGACGCATCGTAGCCGGTGCCAGAGTAAGAGTACGTCGACGCCCCCGCGGGCGACGCCAACGGCACGAATCCCGTCATCGCGACGAGTGCGACCATCGCACCGGCCCTCGCGACCAGCGACCGTCGTGGACTGCTCGACTTCATGTTGCCCCCCATGAACTCGTCGTCGCCATACGTCGCGGCTCGACCGACTATCGCGTCAGCGTAGTGGAGCCGTCGCACCGTGTCGAGTTCGGTTCACCTGCATCCTCGACCGACCGTGGGGCCCGCAAACGTGCTCGATTACACCTGACCCGACAAGACGTTGCGCCGGCTCGTGTACTCATCGACATCGATGTCGCCGCGCGCGAGGCGCTCGTCAAGGATCC
>JAJZSM010000125.1 GCA_021849765.1 Actinomycetes bacterium
GTCAATTGGATAGCTACACGCGGACACAACTCATCACGGCGATGGCGGGTGTGCCGGTGTCGGGCCCAGCGCAACGTCTGGTCTTTCGGGTCTCGAGAGGGCGCCAGATCGCCGGCATCGCCACGTCGACGTCGGGTATGACGTACTTCGACACCGGATCCTCCTCCACGATCTGGACGTGGGTGGGCGCGACGCACACGCTTCGATCGCTGCCCTTTCCGTCGAATCCCATGATGAGCGCGACCGGCATGGTGCTGTCGCCCGGGCAGCACTCCCTCTACGTGGCCGATGATCGAACGGGCAAGGTCTATCGAGTGTCCCTCGCCGATCTCCAGGTGAGCGTCGTGTTCAAGTCACCGGGGGACCGGCTGGAGTCGCTGGTGATGGACCAATCGGGAAACCTCGACGTGACGGGCCTGAGCGGGGCGGTCTACTCGATCTCCGCGGCGTCGCTCGCCAACACGGGAGCGGTCGCCGAAGTCGGGCATGGCGCGGTGGAGATAGCGAATCTGGGACCGCGATTGAGCGCCAATGGTCTGGCGGTCGATGCGAGGGACAACCTCTACGTCTCCACCTGCGTGGGATTGGCGGCACCGCACCCGGCGATCAGCGTCATCACGCACACGGCGACCCTGGCGACGATGGCCCGCAGAACCCCCGCGACGGTGGGTAACGGTGGCGTGGTGCCGATCGCCGATACGCGGGCCGAGCCATCGTTCCAGTGCATCGAGCCTCTGGACGTGTCCGGTGGCGTGCTGTACGCCGGTGACTGGCTCAACTCCAAGATCTGGGGACTGCCATTACGTGACCTCGGTAACTTGGTTGACACGCGAACGTCATCGGGACCAGTTCAGCTCACGCGTACCGCATCCACGCTGCTCGCGACGTGGAGTGCACGGTCCAACGCCATCGACTATGTCTGCACGCTGATGCGCGGCGAGGCGACGCCGACGTCGATCCGCGAGACCACATACTCAACGGGCTGCTGGTTTGGCGGTCTGACGTCGACGGAGCGATTCGGGGTGCGGGTCGTCGCCTACGGTTCGTCGACCAGCGTCGTCGGGTACGCACCCGCACCGCGGATGTCCGTGCTCACCTGTCGGCGCGGGTCACTCGTTCGTCGCGTTCAGTCGTACGCGCCACGGTGCCCTTCGGGCTACGTCGCGCAGTCCTGACCCCGCAAGGCTGGTCCGAACTCGTCTGCCGGTCCGGTACCCGTTGAGACGGCACCGTCCCCTATCCGTTGAGCGACGCGAGGACCTTCGCCGCGTGCCCGTTCGCGCGCACGCCGTACCAGACGTGCTCGATGCGTCCCGTCGGACCGATCACGAAGGTCGAGCGGATCACGCCGGTCACGGTCTTGCCGTAGAGCTTCTTCTCGCCGTAGGCGCCGTACTTGGCCATGACCTTGCGATCGGGGTCCGAGAGCAGCACGAAGTTGAGGCCGTACTTGTCGATGAATCGCTGGTGCGAAGCGCCGTCGTCGGGTGAGACGCCGATCACGATGGCCCCGAGCCCGACGAAGCTCGCCAGCTCGTCGTTGAACTGGCAGGCCTCGGTGGTGCAGCCGGGGGTGTCGTCGGCCGGATAGAAGTAGAGCACGACGCGCTGACCCGCGAAGTCCGCCAGGCGCACCGGTGCACCCGACTGGTCTTTTAGGGTGAAGGCCGGCGCGCGGCCACCGATCTCGAGTTTCATGGCGCCTCCGTACGTTCAGTTGGAATCGGACCTAGACTAGATGCGGAGCTCGAGGATTGAGCTCGGGCCCACCTTTCCTTACGAACGCCGGTTTCGGGTCCAGCCGAGAAAACGGATGTTCCGTGAGTAGCCAAACCGATGAGTCGGTATCGACCGACTCATACGCCACCAATAAGACTTTTGCCGAGCTTCAGGTTGACGCCCGTCTCGTAGAGGTCCTCTCCAGCCAGGGCATCACCACCGCCTTCCCGATCCAGGCACTGACCATCCACGACGCGCTCGCTGGTCGAGACGTCTGTGGCAAGGCCAAGACCGGCTCGGGCAAGACCCTGGGCTTCGGACTGCCGATGCTCCAACGCATCGTTGCGACGCCGGGTCCCACCGGCTCAGGTCCGGCGCGGCCCCGTGGACTCGTCCTGCTGCCGACCCGGGAGCTCGCCGTGCAGGTCCACGAAGTCCTCGAGCCGCTCGGCGCCGCCCTCGGGCTTGCCGTCACCGCCGTCTACGGCGGCGCGGACATCGAGCGACAGGTGAAGAATCTGCGCAAGGGCAGTGACGTGATCATCGCTACGCCGGGTCGACTCATCGACCTCGGCGACCGCGGCGAGGTGAAGGTCGAAGGACTCGACGTGCTCGTGCTCGACGAGGCCGACCGGATGGCCGACATGGGCTTCATGCCCCAGGTCGAGTGGGTGCTGCGACGCATCGCCACCCGTCCCCACCAGACCCTCCTGTTCTCGGCGACCCTCGACGGCGCGATCGACCGACTGGTGAAGCGCTACCTCACCGACCCGGTCTTCCACGAGGTCGTAAGCGACACCCAGACGGTCGCCCAGATGGCCCACCACTTCTTGAACGTGCACCAGATGGACCGCATCAAGGTCGCCGCGACGATCTGTCGGTCCTTTGACAAGACAATCATCTTCTGTCGGACCAAGCGCGGCGCCGACCGTCTGGTCGAGCAGCTCGAGAAGGAGGGCGTACGCGCCGCCGCGATCCACGGTGACCTTCGCCAGAGCCAGCGCGAGAAGGCGCTGGCGGACTTCAGCGCGGACAAGCTTCCGGTCCTCGTCGCGACCGACGTGGCCGCGCGCGGTCTGCACATCGACGCGGTGGACTGCGTGATGCACTACGACCCGCCAGAGGACCACAAGGCCTACCTGCACCGCTCCGGGCGCACCGCGCGCGCCGGTTCGACGGGCGTCGTCGTGTCCCTCCTGCTCTGGAACCAGATCATCGAGGCTCAGGTGATCATGCGCCGCCTCGCCTTAAAGCGTCCGATCGTCGAAGTGTTCTCGAACAATCCCCACCTCACCGACTTGGCCGCGTGGGAGCCGACGATGGAGGAATCCGTTCTGTGAAGTCGAACATCGACCGCTACAAGAAGGACCCTCGCATCAAGCGCGCACTCGTCGTGATGGCGCACCCCGACGACGTCGACTTCGGGTCGGGTGGCACCGTCGCGCGGCTCACCCGTGACGGCGTGGACGTCTCCTACTGCCTCGTGACCTCCGGTGACGCCGGGGGCGACTCGTCGCGCTCGACGCCTGAGGAGCGAGCCGTGACTCGAGAGGCCGAGCAGCGCGCTGCCGCCCAGGAGCTCGGCGTGAGTGACCTCACGTTCCTTCGTTTCGGTGACGGACGGGTCGAGGTGACCCTCGAACTTCGTAAGGCCATCGCACGGGTGATCCGCCAGACAAGACCGGACCTGGTGATCTGCCAGAGTCCCGAGCGCAACTACGAGCGGATCTTCGCGTCCCATCCCGACCACCTCGCCGCCGGCGAGGCCACGCTGCGCGCGGTCTATCCCGACGCTCGTAACCCCCACGCTTTCCCCGAGTTGCTCGCCGAGGGCCTCGAGCCCCACGCGGTGACCACGGTCTGGCTCGCGAGCTCGGTCGACCCGACGTTGACCGTCGACATCACCAAGACCTTTACTCGCAAGATCGCCGCGCTGGGCCGCCACGTCTCCCAGGTCGGCGACCGTGACGATCTCGAGGTGATGGTGCGCCAGTGGGCTCGCACCACGGCCAAGCGGTTCGGGCTCGGCAAGAAGCGCCTGGCCGAGAGCTTCAAGGTCGTCACCACGGCCTAACGATTCACATCGAACTCACAGGCTTCTCACGGGAGCGGTTGAGATTGTCTCCGTACGATTCGTCTGTCGCCGACTGGCGCAGACTCGAATGGAGAACCGACTATGGCAACCAAGTACCACAAGCCAGTGGCCCGGGCGGCGAGCCTTGCGGCCGCTCTGGCACTGACGATCCCCCTGGCGCCGCTCGCCGCGAGCGCTAGTAGAGCAACGACGGCGACCACCGTGCGCGGCACCGTCGTCGCGACTAACACCGCTCGGCACACGCTCGTGCTCGCCGCGGGCAATGCGATGGACACCGTGCGCTTCCAGACGGCGGGCGCCGTCGCGAAGGTCGCACTCGGCACCCGGATGACCGTGCGCGCTTCACGTCTCGCCGACGGTACGTTCAAGGCACTGTCCACGCACGCACAGGGCCGCGTCGATCGCGCGACGCTCCATGGCACCGTCGTGAGCACCGCGGCGACCCAGCTCGTGCTCTCAGCGGGTGGCAGTACGTTCTCGGTCGACCGAGGTAGCGCGGTCGCGACCGTTGCGAGTAAGGGCAACAAGGGTCGCCAGAGCCACGCGTCGGGCTCGTCGCTCGGCGTCGGCACCGACGTCCGCGTGGGCGTGATCGTCAAGCCAACGGGACTCGACGCGACGTCGATCACCGAGACCGGTCAGAGCGGATTCATCGGTCTCGAGGGAACGCTCGCCAGCATCTCAGCGACCTCGCTCGTGATCAACGTCGAAGACGGTGCCACGACCACGGTGACGATCCCGTCGTCGATCGTCATCCCGCCAACGGTCCAGGCCAACGACCAGGTGGAGTTACTCACGTCCTACGCGAACGGGACCTTTACACTCGTGACGATCACTGACGACAGCATCGCCGCGACCCAGTCCAACGACGGTGTGTCCATGGACCAGAATGGTGCGGGCTACATCCAGGCCGAGGGTCTCGTCACTTCGTTCACCGCAGCTAACTCGTCAGCGACACCACCCGTCGCGGGAACCCTCACGGTCCAGCCCGGTGATGGCGCGGCGGCGATGAACTTCGTGGTGCCGACAACCGTAATGGTGCCCTCCCTCCAGGTCGGATCACGCGTCCACGTGACCGCAACGGTGTCGGGAACCACGCTGACCGTGGTCTCGGTCCGCCTTCAGCAGTCCGAGGGCGGGGGCTCGATGACCACCGAGACCGAGGGTCGCGTGCTCTCCGTCTCAACATCAAACGCGACCCTTAACACAACGGGCACACTCGTCGTCCTGACCGGCGACGGTGCGACGGTGAGTTTCGTGGTTCCGACAACCATTGACGTGTCGAGCATCTCCTCCGGTGCGAAGGTCCACGCGAGGGGCATGTTCGTCAACGGCGAACTCACGTTGGTGAGCTTCCGAGTCCAGCAGCCCGAGGGCGACCAGGGTGGCCAGACCGGCATGGTGCACATCGACGGAACTTTCGTCAGCTACCTCGGTGGCCTACTGACTATCCTGCCGAGGCGCAATAGTC
>JAJZSM010000126.1 GCA_021849765.1 Actinomycetes bacterium
GACGGGCTGCGTTACCAGACCCTCGAAGGGATCACCGGAAGCGGCAAGACCGCCACCATCGCCTGGCTGGTCGAGCGAGTCCAACGACCGACGCTCATCCTCGAGCCCAACAAGTCCCTGGCCGCCCAACTCGCCTCGGAGCTGCGCGAGATGATGCCCCAGAACCGGGTTGAGTTCTTCGTCTCCTACTACGACTACTACCAGCCCGAGGCCTACATCCCACGAACCGACACCTTCATCGAGAAGGACAGCTCGATCAACGAGGAGATCGACCGGCTGCGCCACGCGGCGACCTCGTCGCTGCTGACCCACCGCGACACGATCGTGGTCGCCTCGGTTTCGTGCATCTACGGGCTCGGCAGCCCGCTCGAGTACCGCGAGCGGATGTTGCCCCTGGCGCGTGGTGAGGCGGTGGACCAGCGACAGCTGCTGCGTCGACTGGTCGAGATGCAGTACCACCGCAACGAGACGGTACTCGAGCGCGGCACCTTCCGGATGAAGGGCGATACCCTCGAGATCCAGCCGGCGTATTCGAACGAGGCGTTGCGGGTCTCGTTCTTCTTCGACGAGATCGAGAGCATCACGTTCTTCAACCCGCTGACCCAGGAGACGCGCGGTGCGGTGGACGAGGTCACCCTGTTCGCGGCGACGCACTACGCGACCAGTTCGGCCACCCTGCAACGCGCCTGCCGGTCCATCGAGGCCGAGCTCCAGGTCCAGTTGGCGACGTTCGAATCCGAGGGCAAGCTGCTCGAGGCCCAACGGCTGCGCTCGCGCACCGAGCACGACCTGGAGATGCTGGAACAAACCGGGGTCTGTGCGGGCATCGAGAACTACTCCGCACACCTCGACGGGCGCAGCCGCGGTGAGCGGCCCTACACGCTGCTCGACTACTTCCCCGACGACTACTTGGTGGTCATCGACGAGTCCCACGTCGCCGTGCCTCAGGTGCGCGGCCAGTACGCGGGGGACCGCTCGCGCAAGGAGACCCTGGTCGAGCACGGGTTTCGCCTCCCGAGTGCGCTCGACAACCGCCCGCTCAACTTCGAGGAGTTCATCGATCTGGTGCCCCAGATCGTCTTCGTCTCGGCGACGCCCGGCCCCTTCGAGCTCGAGGTGAGCGACCAGATCGCCGAGCAGGTGATCCGTCCGACCGGCCTAGTCGACCCCATCGTGCACGTGGTGCCCACGAAGAACCAGATCGATGACCTGCGCACACGCCTCGACGAGGTGATCGCCCGGGGCGAGCGAGCACTCGTGACGACGTTGACCAAGCGGATGGCCGAGGACCTGACGACGTTCCTCACCAAGGCCGGGTACCGAGTCCAGTACCTGCACAGCGACATCGACACGATCCAGCGGATCGAGATCCTGCGCTCGCTGCGTCTCGGCGAGTTCGACATCCTCGTGGGGATCAACCTCCTGCGCGAGGGACTCGACTTGCCCGAGGTGTCACTCGTGGCGATCCTCGACGCCGACAAAGAGGGCTTCCTGCGCTCACGCAGCGCGCTCATCCAGACGATCGGTCGCGCCGCTCGAAACGCCAACGGCGGCGCGGTGCTCTACGCCGACCGCATCACCGACTCGATGCGCGACGCGATCGGACTCACCCAACGCCGCCGACAGCGCCAGATCGAGTACAACTTCGAACACGGCATCGAGCCGCGCACGGTCACGAAGAACGTCGCGGACATCTTGAACCGGCTGCGCAGCGACGCCGGACCGTCGCGCGAGCGCACGCCCGAGTTCGTGGGCCTCGAAGGGTCCCTGCCCGACGACCTCTCACGCGAGATCGCGCGGGTGGAGGCCGCGATGCTCGAGGCGGCGCGCGAGTTGCGCTTCGAGGAGGCCGCCACGCTACGTGACTTGCTGCACACCCTGCAGCGCCAGGGGGTCGACCAAGGCGTCTTTGGCGGGTCCGTTGACCTCTGACCGGTAGATTCACCTCATGCCTCAGTCGATCCGCGTCCAGGGTGCACGCGTCCACAACCTCAAGAACCTGGCGGTGGAAATCCCTCGCGATCGACTCGTGGTCTTCACGGGCCTCTCGGGATCAGGGAAATCGTCCCTCGCCTTTGACACGATCTACGCCGAGGGCCAGCGCCGCTACGTCGAGAGCCTGTCGGCGTACGCGCGTCAGTTCCTCGGGCAGATGGACAAGCCGGACGTGGACTTCATCGAGGGGCTGTCCCCGGCGATCTCCATCGACCAAAAGACCGCCTCGCGCAACCCGAGGTCGACGGTGGGCACGATCACCGAGATCCACGACTATCTGCGACTGCTCTACGCGCGTATCGGCGTGCCGCACTGTCCGAACTGCGGCAAGCCGGTCAGTCGCCAGACCCCACAACAGATCGTCGACCTGGTCCTCGAGCACCCCGCCGACGAGCGGTTCATGGTGCTCGCCACGGTCGTGGACGGGCGCAAGGGCGAGTACAGCACGCTGCTCGACGACCTCGCTGGTCAGGGCTTCTCGCGCGTTCGCGTCGACGGGACAGTGCTCGACCTCGCCGATCGCGCGTCACTGACGCTGGCTCGCTACGAACAGCACTCTATCGACGTCGTGCTCGATCGCCTGACCGTCAAGGCCTCGAACCGTCAGCGCCTGACTGAGTCGGTTGAGACGGCCCTCGCCCTGACCAAAGGGACCGTCTCGGTGCTCTTCCTGGCCGAGGACGAGGTCGTGCGCTACTCGGAGAAGCTAGCCTGCGCCGACTGCGGCATCAGCTTCAGCGAGCTCGCGCCGCGCGACTTCTCCTTCAACTCGCCCTACGGCGCCTGTAGCGTCTGCACGGGACTCGGCACTCGCTACGAGGTGGACCCGGACCTCGTCGTGCCCGACCCGACTCGCTCACTCGCCGACGGGGCGCTCGCGCCCTGGGCGGGACAGCGGTTCAAGTACTTCGAACGCCTGATCGCCGGCATCGCCGAGATGGGCGGCTTCTTGGTGGAGACCCCCTGGAACAAGCTGCGCGCGAAAGATCGCAAGCTCGTGCTCTACGGCGTCGAGAAGAAGTCGGTGCCGGTGCGCTACCGCAACCGCTACGGCAAGGTGCGCACCTACGACACGACCTACAACGGCATCGTCGAGTGGCTGGAGCGCAAGCGCAACGAGGCCGACGGCGACTGGTCGCGCGAGCAGGCCGAGCAGTACATGCGCGAGGTCGAGTGCACGGCCTGTCGCGGTCAGCGCCTCAAGCCCGAGGTGCTCGCGGTGCGCGTCGCCGACCGCAGCATCGCCGACGTCAGCGCGATGACCATCGACGAGGCGCTCGACTTCTTCTCGGACCTTCGCCTCTCGCCACGCGATGAGACCATCGCCCACCAGGTGATCAAAGAGATCAACGAGCGCCTGACGTTCCTCATGGACGTCGGGCTCGACTACCTGACGCTGAGTCGTGGTTCGGCCTCGCTATCGGGCGGTGAGGCCCAGCGGATCCGCCTGGCGTCCCAGATCGGCAGCTATCTCGTGGGCGTGCTCTACGTGCTCGACGAGCCGTCGATCGGACTCCACCAACGCGACAACCGTCGACTGATCGCGACCCTCGAGCGGCTGCGTGACCTCGGCAACTCGGTGATCGTGGTCGAGCACGACGAGGAGACGATCCGCAGCGCGGACTTCATCGTCGACATCGGACCCGGGGCCGGGGAGTTCGGCGGTCGCGTGGTGCACGCCGGGTCCTACGAAGACCTGCTCGCCAACGAGGCGTCCATCACCGGTCAGTACCTCTCGGGACAGCGCTCGATCGACGTGCCGGCGACGCGCCGGGTCGGCGACGGGCATCGCTTGACCGTGGTCGGAGCACGGGCGAACAACCTGCGCGACGTCACCGTGGGCTTCCCGCTGGGCACCTTCGTTGCGGTCACCGGGGTGTCAGGCTCGGGCAAGTCGACCCTCGTCAATGCGATCCTGCTCAGTGCGCTCGAGCGCACTCTCAACGGGGCCAAGGTCACCGCAGCGGCGCACCGGTCCATCAAGGGCGTCGAGTTCGTCGACAAGGTCGTCGCGGTCAACCAGCAGCCCATCGGGCGAACGCCGCGGTCGAACCCGGCGACCTACACGGGGGTATTCGACAAGATCCGCAAGCTCTTCGCCGAGACTGCCGAGTCCAAAGTGCGCGGGTACTTGCCGGGCCGGTTCTCCTTCAACGTGAAGGGGGGACGGTGCGAGACCTGCGCGGGTGACGGGACAATCAAGATCGAGATGCACTTCCTGCCCGACGTCTACGTCAACTGCGAGGTCTGTAACGGCGCGCGATACAACCGCGAGACCCTGGAGATCCTCTATCGGGGCAAATCGATCAGCGACGTCTTGAACATGCCGGTCGCTGAGGCACTGACGTTCTTCGAGCGCCAGCCGTCGATCATGCGCCACATCCAGAGCCTCTATGACGTGGGTCTCGGTTACGTTCGCCTCGGGCAGTCGGCCCCGACGCTGTCGGGCGGCGAGGCCCAGCGGGTGAAACTCGCCGCGGAGCTCGCCCGGCGCCCGACCGGTCACACGGTCTACGTCTTGGACGAGCCGACGACGGGCCTGCACTTCGACGACGTGCACCGGCTCCTTGACGTGCTGCACCGCCTGGTCGATCAGGGCAACACGGTGCTCGTCATCGAGCACAACCTCGACGTCGTCAAGACCGCCGACTGGGTCGTGGACCTCGGACCTGACGGCGGTCGGCGCGGCGGCCTGGTGGTGGGTGAGGGCACGCCCGAGGCCATCGCGGAACTGGACACCGCGACGGGCCACGTGTTGGCCGACGCGCTACGGGTGCGCGTGAGGTCCTAGTGCTCACCAAGCCCGGCGCCATCCCGCGCGCGAGCGGCTGCTACCTGTTTCGAAATGAGCGCGGCACGGTCATCTACGTGGGTAAGGCGCGCTCGCTCACCCAACGCCTTTCCAGCTACTTCCAACGGCGCGAGGCGCTGAGCCCCAAGACTCAGGCGCTGATGGACGAGGCCACCTCGGTGGAGTGGATCGTCACTCCGAGCGAGGTCGACGCGCTGATCCTCGAGAACGAACTCATCAAGGCGAACCAGCCGCACTACAACCTGCGCCTAAAGGATGACAAGACCTACCCCTACGTGGCCATCGACGCGCGCACGCCCTTCCCAGTGCCTTATGTGACCCGTTCCCAGCACGTCAGCGGGGTGCGGTATTTCGGGCCTTTCGTCGAGGTACGCGCACTGCGCGCGACCATGGACGAACTCTTGCAGGTGTACCCCCTGCGCACCTGCTC
>JAJZSM010000127.1 GCA_021849765.1 Actinomycetes bacterium
TTCGTGGTCCCCGGTGAGAACCAGGTGTCCGCCGCCCTCGACGTCGCCCGGACCGTCGTGCGCCGGGCCGAGCGCACCGCCGTCGACTACCCGCTCGCCGAGAGTCACATCGTCGTCTATCTGAACCGCTTGAGCGACCTCGTGTGGACCATGGCCCGATGGGCCGAGGGACCGAGTCACCGCACGGCGCGGTCGCACTGAGGAGGAACAATGCCCCGAACCGTCCACGTCGTCGCCACCGCTGACGCCCTGAACCGACCGACGGTCATCGTGCCCGTCATCGTCCGCGACGGCGCGGCGACCCTCGACGCCGCAATCCCGACCACGATCGGCGGCGTCGAACTCGTCGACCAGCTCGACGAGGCCTGGTGCCGTCGTCATGGCCTGACCAGTACCGCGGGGACGAACGCCGTCGTGCGGACGTTCGACGGGCCAACCCTCGTCCTCGTATCCGTGGGCGCCGGTGACGCCGAGGGCTACCGGTCGGGCGCGGCCGCGGGGGTGCGTCTCGGGGGCCAGGACGCGATCGGTTTCCTGCTGGCGGTCGATGGATCACCCGACGCCGGCGTCATCGCCCAGTCCGTGGCCGAGGGGGCCGTCCTCGCGTCCTTTGACTACAAGGAGGAAACCGAGCGACCCTTCGACCTGGCGGTGCTGGCGACGCCGTTGCCCTCGGTCGCCACGCACGACGCCGTTGCCGAGGGTGCGCGTCGCGGGTCGCTCGTTGCTGGCGCGGTCAACTGGGCGAGACGGCTCATCAACACCCCGGCCGGCGACCTGCCACCGCGTGAGCTCGCCAGTCGCGTCATCGAACGGCTCGAAGGCCGTCCGCGGGTCGCCGTCGAGGCCTGGACCGAATCGCGGATCCGTGCCGAACGGCTCGGCGGCCTGCTCGGGGTCGGTCAGGGCTCGGCCCAGCCCACGAGACTCGTCTACGCCACCTACGACCCCGAGCCCGGTGCCCCGCTTACTCACGTCGCGCTCGTGGGCAAGGGCGTCACCTTCGACTCCGGTGGCCTCTCGCTCAAGCCCGCCGAGTCCATGATGGGACAGAAGACCGACATGTCCGGCGCCGCCATTGTTCTCGCGGCACTCGACGTACTTAGTGAACTAGGGGTCCGGGTGCGCGTCACCGCCATCGCCCCTATGACCGAGAACCTCACGGGGGACAAGGCGATCAAGCCCGGCGACGTCCTCGCCATTCGAAACGGCCTCACCGTCGAGGTGCTCAACACCGACGCCGAGGGTCGGCTGATCCTCGCCGATGCGCTCAGTCTCGCGGCCGAGGCCCAACCCGACGTGATCGTCGACATCGCGACACTCACCGGCGCTCAACGGGTCGCCCTCGGTGACGAGGTCGCTGCGCTGTACGCCACCAGTGACGATCTCGCGGCCGCGGTGATGGCCGCGGGCGAGCGCAGCGGCGAACAGGTGTGGCGCATGCCGCTCACCCAGTCCTACGCCGCGCAGTTGGAGTCCGACGTGGCCGACCTTAAGAACATCGGCAAAACCGGGGTCGCCGGCTCGGTGGTCGCGGCGCTCTTCCTGCAGCGCTTCACGGCCGGGCGGCCGTGGGTCCACTTCGACATCGCCGGACCCGGCCGTTCCGACGCCGTGCGCGGCTACGTCAACAAGGGCGGCACGGCATTTGGCCTGCGCACGATCGTTGACTTGGTCACGGGGCTCGCTCGGGACTGACCTCGACGCGCCGGACGCGGGCGCTGCGCCTGGGGACGGTCCGGTCAAGGGAGTGCGAGCGGTGGTCGTGGCCGTCGGGCCGCCCGATCAACACCGAGGCGAACAGCGACTCCTCGGGTGCCCCGACCCAGTCGAGGACCTCGGCGTCTCGCCGGAAATTACCCCAGAGCGTCGCTGACCACCCACCCTCGTCGAGCAGCAGTAGCAACGCCATCGTGGCCATCGCGGCGTCGGTGTGCCAGTACGGGATCGGCCACGCCGCCATCGTCGAGAGGCCCGAAGACCGCTTGTCGGCCTCGCCGTATCGCTCGAGGTAGTCCTGCGGTCGCGAGGTGACCAGCACCACGGCACCGGCGCGCAAGAGACCGGGCGCGCGCGGCGAGTCGCGGCGCCACTGCGGGTCGGTCGCCCGTTCGAAGTACGCGCCCACCAGGTTTGCGCCGATGGTGTGCATGCGCACGCCGGCGCTGTTTCCCGCGGTCGGCGCCCACAACGCGGTGGCACACGTGTCGTCGAGCCACTGCGGGTCGACGGGCGTCGCGTCAAAGGAGCGGATCATGCGCCGTCGTGCGAGGAGTGTCGCGAGGTCCATGCTCGGTTGTCTAGCACGCGCGGTGCCAGGAATCTCGACTGGACCGGTAGGATTTCGCCAAACAAAGGAGCGACCCTTGCCAACACCACGCGAGTTACTCAACGCGGCCAAGCAGGCGATTCGTGAGGTTGAACCGAGCGACGTCGCGGCCCGACTGGACTACTACCGAATTCTCGACGTGCGCGAACCCGATGAACACGAGCAGGGTGCCGTGCCCGGTGCGGTGCACATTCCGCGCGGGAACCTCGAGTTCTCTGTCGAGTCACGACTGACTGACAAGAACGCCCCGATCGCCGTGTACTGCGCCGGCGGCGTCCGCTCAGCGTTCGCGGCCAAGACCCTCCAGGACCTCGGCTACACCGACGTCGTGTCGGTGATCGGTGGGTTCAACAAGTGGAAGGACGAGGGTCTCACGTGGACGACCCCGCGCACGCTCAATCCCGATCAGCGCAACCGCTACCAGCGCCACCTCCTGCTACCCGAAGTGGGTGACGAGGGTCAGTTGCGACTCCTCGACTCCAAGGTGCTCCTGCTCGGCGCCGGCGGTCTCGGATCGCCGGCGGCGCTCTACCTCGCGGCCGCGGGCGTGGGCACCATCGGCATCATCGACATGGACGTCGTGGACGCGTCCAACCTGCAGCGACAGGTGCTGCACAACATGGACCGCATCGGCATGCGCAAGGTCGACAGCGCCAAGCAAACGCTCACGGCGATCAACCCCGATTTGAACGTGAGGACCTACGACGTGCGCCTGGGCGCCGACAACGTGCTCGACATCATCGACGGGTACGACGTCATCGTCGACGGGACCGACAACTTCCCCACGCGCTACCTCGTCAATGACGCGGCGCTCGTGAAGGGAATCCCAGTCGTACACGGCTCGATCTTCCGCTTTGAGGGTCAGGTGACGATCTTTCACCCCTACGTCGGCCCCTGCTATCGGTGCATGATCCCCGAGCCGCCGCCGGCCGAGCTCGCCCCGAGTTGCGCGGAGGCGGGCGTGCTCGGTGTCCTGCCCGGCATCATCGGTTCGATTCAGGCGATCGAGACGATCAAGCTGTTGCTCGAACTCGGTGAGCCCCTGGTCGGTCGACTGCTCACCTATGACTCGATGGACGAGAGCTTTCGCACCTTCAAGGTTCGTCGTGACCCCTCGTGCCCGGCGTGCGGTGAGGACGCGGGTCCGATCATCATCGCCGAGTACGACGACCTCTGCATGCCCCACGTCGCGGTCGGCGCCGCCTAACGGTGGTCGTCGGCGACGGCCGTTCGCGGCCGTCGCGGTCAGATGTGCTGTCGTACGACGAGGGTACCCGCGACGCGGTCGTGCAACGTCTGCTTGAGGGGGTTCGCGAGCGGGAAGAGGACGTCGACGACGGCGATCATCATCACGATGGATGACGCAATCGGATTGTTGAGGAGCGTGATCACGCTGTAGGCGGCCACGAACCCCCACCGCCACAGGGCTTGACGACGGGTGATCGTCCCTCCGGTGGCGAGGTCGCACACCCGGGTGGCGACGATTCGATTGCCGAATGTCTGGCCCCGCGGTGAGACGAGCATGGTGACGAGATAGGCGCCCTGGACGGCGAAGCCGGCGAGCACGCCGATGAGTGAGCCCGCCACCATGCTCACCAACCAGAGCACGACCGTCGTTGGGACCAGCAAGATGAGGTTGTCGGTGACGGTCGCCCCGACACGGCGCCACCAGCCGCTCAGCTCACCGTGCGCACGCGCCACCCGCGCCGGCTCATCGATCGCCGTCCCGCACACCGGACAGAATGGTCCGTTCGACTCGCTTCCACAACTAGGGCAGTACACCCGTCCATTCTGGTCGATGACCCGTGGTCCTGTCATCGATTCAGAACCGTGAAACGCACCGTCTAATCTACGAATCGTGAGCGAAGACCTTCGAGTGACCGATTCCGGTATTGAGGTACGCCCCGTGTACGGGGCATCCGACGTGGCGGGTTTTGACCCGGCGAGCGAACTAGGTGAGCCGGGTGACTTTCCGTACACCCGCGGTGTTCACCCCACGATGTACCGCGGTCGGCTGTGGACGATGCGCCAGTACGCCGGATTCGGCACGGCCGAGGCGACCAACGAGCGCTTCAAGTTCCTCCTCGGCGCGGGACAGACCGGTCTGTCGTGCGCCTTCGACCTGCCCACGCAGATGGGATTCGACGCCGATCACGTGCGCGCCGAGGGCGAGGTGGGCAAGGTGGGCGTCGCCATCTCCTCACTGGAGGACATGCGCCTGCTCTTGGCGGACCTGCCCCTCGACAAGGTCACCACGTCGATGACGATCAACTCGACGGCCTCGACGCTCCTGCTGCTCTACCAGTTGGTCGGCGAGGAGCAGGGCGTGCGCGGCGATCAGCTTCGCGGCACGATCCAGAACGACATCTTGAAGGAGTACGTGGCTCGCGGCACGTACATCTACCCCCCACGACAGTCGATGCGCCTGATCGTGGACACCTTCGCCTACTGTGCGCGCGAGATGCCCAACTGGAACACCATCTCGATCTCGGGCTACCACATCCGCGAGGCCGGCTCCACCGCCGTCCAGGAGGTGGCCTTCACCCTCGCCAACGGGATCGCCTACGTCGAGGCCGCCTTGGCGGCGGGTCTCGCGCTCGACGACTTCGCACCGCGACTGAGCTTCTTCTTCAACGCCCACAACAACCTCTTCGAGGAAGTGGCCAAGTACCGCGCCGCCCGTCGGATCTGGTCCTCGGTCATGCGTGATCGCTTCGGCGCCCGTGACCCCAAGTCACTGATGCTCCGGTTCCACACCCAGACAGGCGGGTCGACGCTGACCGCACAACAGCCAGAGAACAACATCGTGCGCGTGACCCTCCAGGCGCTCGCCGCGGCCCTCGGTGGCACCCAGAGTCTGCACACCAACGGGTTCGACGAGGCGCTCGGGCTCCCGACC
>JAJZSM010000128.1 GCA_021849765.1 Actinomycetes bacterium
CGATCTCTGCAAGCGGCGGTCTTCCTCGTGGCCCTCGTCTATACGGTGACGAACCTCGCCGCTGACATGTTGTACGCCGTACTCAACCCTCGCGTCCGGTTGGACTCGTGAGCGTCACCCTGGCGACGACGCGCGCGCAGCGCCTGGACTCGCGTCGCGCTCGCGCTCGCGCCGTTCTCGGTCAGCTCGTGCGTTCGGTGAGCTTCGATGTGGGCGCCCTCATCGTGGTGTTCTGGATTGTCGACGCGATCTTCTGGCACGTCATGGTCCCCCAGGATCCCCAGGCGCTCAATCCGCTGATCGCCCTGAAGGCGCCGTCGGCCGCCCACTGGTTCGGTACGGACTGGCTGGGTCGCGACGTCTTCTCGCGTACCCTCGCCGGCGCGACGTCGGTGCTCGAGATCGCGCCACTCGCGACCGTGCTCGGGATCGCCGGCGGGACCATCGTCGGCCTGGTGACCGGCTACTACGGCGGTGCGGTCGACGCGCTGGTGATGCGCCTCGTCGACGCCTTCCTCGCCTTTCCGCTCGTGATCATCGCGGTGCTGGTGCTCTCGCTGCTCGGGACCTCGGAACTCACGGTCATCGTGCTGATCGGCGTGATCTTCACCCCGGTCGTGTCGCGTACTGTGCGCTCGGTGGTGCTCGTCGAACGCGACAAGGAGTACGTCGCGTCGGCGCGACTGCGCGGCGAGAGCGGCTGGTACATCATGACTGCGGAGATCCTGCCCAACGTGACCACGCCCATCATCGTCGAATCAACGGTCCGCCTGGGCTACGCGATTTTCACCGCGGCGACCCTGTCGTTCCTGTCGCTCGGTATCCAGCAGCCATCACCTGACTGGGGGCTCACCATCTCCCTCGGTCGTCAGTACCTCCAGATTGCACCGTGGATTGTTCTCTTTCCGGCCATCGCGCTCGCGACGCTCGTCGTCGCGGTGAACTTGGTCGCCGATTCCATTCAGCAGGTGATGGCCCAATGAGTGAACTGACCACCTCCGACGACGTCCTGTCAGTGTCGAACCTCTCGATTTCGTACCGACGCCGAGCGCACGCGATGCGCGTGGTAAGCGACGTCAATTTCTCGATCCGCCGCGGCGAGGCCTACGGCCTCGTCGGCGAGTCGGGTTGCGGCAAGAGCACGATCGCCATGGCGGTGATGGCCTACCTCGCCGACAACGCGCAGATTGACGGCGGTTCGATCCGGTTGCTCGGCGATGAGGTGATTGGCGCGCGGGCCGCGGACCTACGCGACTGGCGCGCCAGCCGAGTGGCGATGGTCTACCAGGACCCCGGCTCTTCGCTGAACCCCACGATGCGCGTTGGGCGCCAGTTGGCCGAGGTCTACCGGTACCACGACCACGTGACCTGGGACCAGGCGAACGCCTCGGCGCTGTCGATGTTCGAGCGCGTCCAATTCGCCGACCCGCGTCGAATCCTCGAGCGCTACCCCCACGAGCTCTCCGGTGGTCAGCAGCAGCGGGTCATGATCGCGATGGCGCTGGCGGCCAACCCCACCCTCTTGATCCTCGACGAACCGACGACCGGCCTCGACGCGACTGTCGAGGCGGAGATCCTCGATCTCGTCGAGGAACTGTTGCGCGACATCGGTACGGCTGCGCTGTTCATCAGCCACAACCTGGCCATCGTGAGCCGGCTCTGTGAACGGGTCGGCGTGCTCTACGCCGGACGTCTGGTGGAGGAGGGACCGGCCACCGAGGTGCTGCGCAGCCCGCACCACCCGTACTCGATTGGGCTGCTCAATAGCATTCCGCACTGGGGTGCGACCAAGGACCACCTGCGACTGCTGCCCATTCCCGGTGACCCGCCGGCCCTCGGACAGATCCCGAGCGGCTGCGCGTTCGCTGGTCGCTGCGCCATCGCCCAGGAGGCGTGCCTCGTTGCGGCGCCCCCGCTCGCACCCTGTGTTGGCGTTCGCTCACTCAGTGCGTGCCTGCGTCGCGACGAGTCCGAGGCACTGGCGGCGGTCACCGAGAAGAACGTGGAGTCTGATCGGCCGGTCGCCGTGGCGACGCCGGTTCGTATCGGCCGCGAGGCGGTCGTCGAGGTCACTGACGTCGTCAAGCGCTTCAGTGCCCACGGCACCGCACTGACCGCGGTCTCGGATCTCTCGCTCACGATCCACCGCGGTGAGATCCTCGGGCTGGTCGGCGAGTCGGGCAGCGGCAAGACGACGCTCGCACGCACCATCGCCGGGCTCTACCGTGCGGACGAGGGGGCGGTAACGGTTGGGGGGTCCGAGGAACGCTCGCGTGGCGAACGAGCCCGCTACCTCCAGATGGTCTTTCAGAACCCCGACACCGCGCTCAATCCGAAGTTCCGCGTCGCCCGACTGCTCGGACGCTCGGTGAAGCGGCTCAACCACGGGCTCTCGGCCGACGAGCGCCACGCCAAGGTCCTCGAGGTCGCGCGGTCCGTGAAGCTCCAGGAGAGCCATCTCGACCTCTTGCCTGGGGCGCTTTCGGGTGGGTTGAAGCAACGCGTGGCGATTGGTCGTGCCTTCACCGGCGATCCGTCCGTTGTCGTTCTCGACGAACCGGCTTCGGCACTCGACGTCTCGGTTCAAGCGACGATCTTGAACCTGCTGGTGGACCTGCAGCGCGAGCACGACCTCGCGTACCTTTTCATCTCCCACGATCTCTCGGTCGTGCGCTACCTCTCGGACCGCATCGCCGTGATGTACCTCGGTGAACTCGTGGAGATCGGGCCGGCCGAGTCGGTTATGAGTCCCCCGCACCACCCCTACACCGAGGTCCTGCTTTCGGCCAACGCGGCGGCGATTGCTACGGGCCGACCTCGCATCCGACTACGCGGACCATCGCCGAGCCTCGCTAATCCGCCGACCGGCTGCCGGTTCCATACGCGCTGTCCCCGGTCGCTCGGCGACCTCTGCCGCGATGTGGCCCCGCCTATGCAGCGCGGGGCTGAGGGACATGAGTATCGCTGCCACATCGATCCCGCCACCCTCGCGGCGCTGCAGTCGTCGCCCCCCGACGCGTCGTGAGCGCGACGCACGGACCCGGGGCGACGGCCAGGTCTGGGACATTGACAACAACAAGGAGCAGACGTGGACATCCGTGATTTTTCCCTGGACTTCTTCTCGCTGCGCGGTAAGAACGCCATCGTGACCGGTGGGAATACCGGTCTCGGACAAGCGTTCTCGCTGGCGCTCGCCAAGGCCGGGGCGAACGTGTTCATCCCGAGCGTCACCGACGACGAGGGAGAGACGCGCGAGCTGATTGAGGCGAGCGGTCATCAGGCCGAAGTCGTCATCGCGGACGTCACCGCTCCCGGGGTGCCTCGCCAGGTCGTCGAGGAGTGCGTCGCGCGTTTCGGCGCGCTCGACATTGTGGTGAACTCCGCGGGGATCTGCAACATCGCCACGGTCGACCAGTTCGACCGCAGCCAGTGGGATCCGATGATCGCACTCAACCTCACCGCTCCCTTCGAACTCAGCTTCGAAGCGGCCAAGTTCATGATGAAACAACGCTCGGGCAAGATCATCAATATCGGTTCGCTCTTCTCGCTGCTCGGGGGCCTCGGCTCACCGGCCTACGCCGCGACTAAGCACGGCCTGGCCGGGTTTACGCGCGCATACTGTGACGAACTCGCCCAGTACAACGTCCAGGTGAACGCCATTGCGCCGGGCTACTTCGCCACTGCGATGACCACGAGCACGCGGTCCAACGCCGAGCAAAACCAGCGGATCCTCGACCACATCCCCGCTGGGCGCTGGGGGGACGTGGCGGACTTGATGGGCGCGACAGTCTTTCTCGCAAGTCGCGCGGCGGACTACGTGAACGGACACCTGCTGGTGGTCGACGGTGGGTATCTCGTGCGATGAATTCAATTAAGGAGAACGGACCCGTGGTGAAGACACGATCAGATTTGACCCGCGCGCAGATAGCCGACCGGCTCGTGACACTGTTCGGCCACGAACAGGTCGACCTCGATGTCGAGCATCTACGTCGCGCGAGCGTCGACCGCTTCAAGAAGTACACGGCGGTGAACGACATCTTCGATGGCCCCTTCCCGGTGGCCGTCGTTTCGGTGACCTCTGCCGCCCAGGTGTCGGAGCTGCTGAACTTCGCCAATGAGCACCGCATCAACGTTGTCGCGCGTACCGGCGGCACCGCGACCGAGGGCGGGCTCGAGACGATCGTGGAGGACTCGATAGTCGTCGACGGGTCGGCCATGAACGCGATCCTGTCGATCGACCCGGTCAACATGATGGCGACCGCCCAGTGCGGGGTGCCACTCGAGGTGCTCGAGGACGCGGTGCGGGCCAAAGGGCTCACGACGGCTCACTCGCCTCAATCCAAGCCCATCGCCCAAATGGGTGGGCTCACCGCGACGCGATCAATCGGCCAACTCTCAACGCTCTACGGCGGGATCGAGGACATGGTGGTGGGCCTGGAGGCGGTCTTTCCCGACGGCACGATCACACGGATCAAGAACGTGCCGCGTCGCGCGGCCGGTCCCGACATCCGCCACGTGGTGATCGGCAACGAGGGTGCGCTGTGCTTCATCACTGAGGTGACCGTCAAACTCTTCGCGTACCGTCCCCAGAACAACCGGTACCAGGGGTTCGTCGTCGACGACATGCGAACGGGCCTCTCGATTCTGCGTGAAGTGGTCACCGAGGGGTACCGGCCGGCGGTCTGTCGGCTCTACTCGCCCGAGGACGCCCACCAGCACTTCGAGGACCTCGATCCCGGTCGGTGCCTACTGCTCTTCATCAGCGAAGGACCGGCGACAATCGCGGCGGCGACCGCCGACGCGATCGCTTCGATCGTCGCTAGACACCCCCACGAGGTCGTGGATCCAGCGCGCATCGAGCAGTGGTTCGCCAACCTGAACTGGGGGATGGACAAGATCCTCGCCGAGCAGGCGACGATGCGAAGCGAGCATCGCCTCGGCTACACGACCGAGATCTCGGCGAACTGGTCCCAAATCGGGGATATCTACGACGCGGTCATGGAACGGATTCGTACGACCTACCCCTACGCCTCGGACCTCACGATGCTCGGCGCACACTCGTCGCACAGCTACCAGACGGGAACCAATCTCTACTTCGTCTACGACTATGACATCGACTGCGACCCGCGCGACGAGATCACCAAGTACCACATTCCCCTGAACGCGATCATCGTCGAAGAGGCGCTGCGCCTGGGTGGGTCCATGGTGCACCACCAC
>JAJZSM010000129.1 GCA_021849765.1 Actinomycetes bacterium
CTGCTGCCAGCGCTCCAGGAGTCGGCCGCCGATTACGTCAAGCGCGTTCCCACCGGTGCGCTCAACCGCGCCATCCGCGACCTGCAGATCAAGCAGCCTGCGCCCACGGGCAAGATCCGCTACGCCGTCCAGGGCGCGATCGAGCCGCCGACCTTCACCCTGTTCGTGGCGGGACGACTGCCCGCGACCTACTTGCGCTACGTGGAGCGCTCGCTTCGCGAGCGCTTTGAACTCGGGTCCACGCCACTGCGCGTTCGGATCCGTGTTGACTGATGGCCAAGTGGTGTGAGACCTGCGACCGACCGGTCGACGGCGATGTCTGTGAGGTCTGTGGCAACTCCGTCGAGGAACCGACACCTGAGCCGATGCCGTTACGATGGAAGTTCTTCGTGGTCGCGACGGCTATCTACCTGGTCTGGCGGCTGTATCAGTTGATCATGTGGCTGAGCCACTAGGAGGTTGCAGTGCCCATCTACGCCCTCGGTGACCGAGTTCCCCAAATCGACCCCGACGCCTTCGTCCATCCCGACGCCGTCGTGATTGGCGACGTACGCATCGGGGCGCAGTCCTCGGTCTGGCCCGGGGCGGTGCTCCGGGGCGACTACGGCACCATCATCGTGGGGGAGCGCACCTCGATCCAGGACGGGACGGTCGTGCACGCAGTGGCCGAGTACCCCACGGTCATCGGCTCGGACTGCGTCGTGGGACACATTGCGCACCTCGAAGGCTGCGTCGTCCACGACGGCGCACTGATCGGCAGCGGCTCAGTGGTCCTGCACGAGGTACACGTCCACACCGGCGCGACGGTCGCCGCGGGTGCCGTGGTCCGCAATCGCACCGAGGTGCCCGAGCGCGCGCTCGCCGTGGGCGTACCCGCGTCGATCAAGCCCGAGGCCAGTGACGTCCAGGCGATCGCCGACGGGGCCGCGCTCTACGTCGCCAACGCGCGACGCTACAAAGAGGCGTTACGAGTCATCTAGGCGTTACTGACGGCGATCAGCCGCTCGAGTGATTCGCCGGCGCGTCCACTGCGCACGCTCTCAGCGGCCATGTCAAAACCCTCTGACAAGTTCTCGGCCCGATCGGCTGTGATCAAGGCGAGAGCGGCGTTGGCGCACGCGACGTCGAACACGGGACCGGGCTCCCCGGCCAAGAACCGGTGCACGACGGCCACGTTGTGGGTGACGTCGGCGCCGCGGATCGCCTCGGCGGTGTGATGCCGGCCCAGCTCAGCGGCGGCGTCGAGACGCTCGACTCGCACGCCGTCGCCGGTGACGATGTAGACCGTCGACGGGGTGCCCAGCGAGAGCTCGTCGAGCCCGTCGTCGGCGTTGACAAGCATCGTCTTGACGACCCCACGTGCCGCGAGGACTTCGGCCATCGACTCCAGGTGATGGCTCTGGGCGACGCCAATCACACCGCGACCCACGCGCGCCGGATTGGCGAGCGGGCCGAGCACGTTGAAGACGGTGCGAAAGCCGAGCGCACGCCGGATTGGCGTCAAGTGGGCGAGGGCGTGGTGATAGGTCGGAGCGAAGAGGAAGCCGATGTTGGCGTCGCGGATGCAGGCGAGGACGCCGTCGACGGGAAGGTCCAGTCGTACGCCGAGCGCCTCAAGCACGTCCGCGGAGCCCACCGAGGAGGACGCCGCGCGATTACCGTGCTTGGCGACGGGCACGCCACAGCCGGCCACCGCGAGTGAAGCCATGGTCGAGATGTTGACCGTATGCAGCTGGTCGCCACCGGTACCCACGATGTCCACCGCGTCGGCGTCGATCGTGAAGGTGGTCGCGGCGTCGACCATCGCGTCGACGAAGCCAGTCATCTCCGCGGAGGTCTCGCCCTTCGCAGTCAGGGCCGTGAGAAAACTCGCCACGAGCACGGCTTCGATGTTGCCGCCGAGGATCGCCGCCAGGGCCTCGCGCGCGCGGCTACGGTCAAGATCGAACCCGCGCACCAGTGGACCGAGCACGTCGCTCGTGAACTGCGCCGGACTCAAGAGGGTCGACGAAGCGTCTGACATTGGACCAGCGTAGTCCAGCGTGATTCGTCGACGTCGCCGACGCTGCGACGGCCACGGCGTCAACATCGTGTCGCGCCAGGGCGATAGGTCTTGTGCCGGTAGAATTCGTCGATGGAGCGCACGTATTTGGATGACATCGTTGCGGCACACCGCCGGGTGGTGGATGGCCGGGACTGGCGTTCGCGCCTCGACGGCGCACCCTACGCGGGCCCGTCGTTCGCGGGCGCGTTGCGCCGCGACACCGTCCAGGTGATCGCCGAGGTGAAACGACGTTCGCCGTCCAAGGGGACACTCGCGCCCGACCTCGACCCCGCCACGCTCGCGAGCGCGTACGCCGATGGCGGTGCAGCCGCCATCTCGGTGCTCACGGACGAGGAGTTCTTCGGCGGCTCACTCGACGACCTGCGAGCGGTCCGATCGGCGGTCGACCGGCCGATCCTGCGCAAGGACTTCACCTTCGCTGAGAATGACGTGCTCGACGCCCGTGACGTGGGTGCCGCCGCGGTCCTCTTGATCGTGTCGGTGTTGAGCGACGAGATGTTGGCCCGACTGATCACGCTGGCCTCGGACTGCGGCCTCGACAGTCTCGTCGAGGTACACGACGAGTCCGAGTCCGAGCGTGCGATCGCGGCCGGCGCGTCAATCGTGGGCGTGAACCAACGTGACCTACGCAGCTTCGAGGTCGATCCCGAGCGAGCACTGCGCATCGGGGCATCGTTGCCAGGGGCAATCGTCACGGTGGCCGAGTCGGGACTCGCCAGCGTCGCCGACGTCGAGCGCGTCGCCGCCGGAGGTTTTGATGCGGTCCTGGTCGGGGAGACCTTCGTGCGAAGTGCGTCTCCCGCAGCGCTCGTGGCCGAGTTCGCTGCCGTCAGGCGGAGTTCCCGTGCGTGACCTCGAGTGTGCCAACTTCGTCAAGATCTGTGGCGTCACGTCGATCGACGACGCGGCCCTGGTACACGGCGCCGGCGCGGACGCCCTCGGGCTGATCATCGCACCGTCGCGGCGCCGCATCACGCTCACCGAAGCCCGTGAAGTGGCCGCGTTTGCGAAGGACCGGTTGCTGAGCGTGCTCGTAGTACGCGAGCTCAACGACGACGCCATCCTCGAGGCCGTTGATCGAGTTGGACCTGACGCTGTTCAACTGCACGATGCGCTATCCACTGCGCTCGTCGAAGGGTTGCGTGAGCGTGGCCACCTTGTCATCCGCGCCCTCGCAATCGGAAGCGACGAGTTCTGGCGCTTCGATGACGTTACCGTCGACGCCGTACTGCTCGACGGTCAACGTCCCGGCAGCGGCGACGTGCACGGATGGCAGGACGTTGAGCGACGCTCCTGGACCCGGCCAGTCATCGCCGCCGGGGGATTAACGTCGACCAACGTGAGCGAAATCATCAGCCGACCGTGGGTGTGGGGCGTCGACGTCGCGAGCGGCGTCGAGGCGTCGCCCGGCCATAAGGACCGCGACGCCGTCGTATCCTTCGTCACGAACGCGCGTGATGCGTTCGCGGGGCGCCCGTGAGCGCCGTCATGGGGCCGCCCGACGCGGGCGGGCACTTCGGTGGCTTTGGCGGACGATTCGTACCCGAGGCGCTCATGCCGGCCTGCCTGGAGCTCGACGCGGCCTTTCGAGATGCTTGGGCCGATCTCGATTTCGTCGCCGAGTACCACCGGACGTTGCGCGAGTTCGGTGGACGGCCGACACCCGTGACCTACTTGGGCCGTCTCTCGGAGCGGCTGGGCCTCTCGGTTTACGCCAAGCGTGAGGACCTCGCCCACACTGGGAGTCACAAGATCAACAATGTCGTCGGCCAGGCGCTCTTGACCAAGCGGATGGGCAAGACGCGCGTCATCGCCGAGACCGGGGCGGGTCAGCACGGGGTCGCGACCGCGACCGCCGCGGCGCGGCTCGGGCTCGCGTGCACGGTCTACATGGGCGAGGTCGACACCGTTCGTCAGGCACTCAACGTCTTTCGCATGGAACTCCTGGGCGCGACAGTGGTCCCGGTCACCTCAGGCAGTCGCACGCTGAAGGACGCGGTCAATGAGGCGCTGCGCGAATGGGTGACCTGTGTGGCCGATACGCACTACTGCATCGGTTCGGTCATGGGACCGCACCCATTCCCATGGATGGTCCGCGAATTCCAGAGCGTCATCGGCGTCGAGGCGGCCAACCAACTTCGTGAATTCGGCGTGACCACCCCCGACTTCGTGGTGGCCTGCGTCGGTGGCGGATCGAACGCGGCGGGAGTGTTCGCGGGGTTCGCGGACTCGTCGGCCCAGCTGATCGGTGTCGAGGCCGCGGGTGGTTCCGCCGTCGGCCTCGGAACACCGGGGGTCCTGCACGGGATGCGCTCGCTGTTGCTCCAGGACGACCACGGACAGATCGAGGAGGCGTACTCCATCTCGGCGGGCTTGGACTACCCGGGCATCGGCCCCGAGCACGCGTACCTCGCCGACCAGGGACGCGCACGCTACGTCGCGGTGGGCGACGACGTGGTGATCGAGGCACTCCAAGTGCTCAGTGAGCTCGAAGGAATCATTCCGGCGCTCGAGACGGCCCACGCCGTGGCCTGGCTGCTACGTGCGGCGGGTGACGAGATCCCCGCCGGTTCCACCGTGCTGCTCAACCTTTCAGGACGCGGTGACAAGGACGTAGCCCAGGTGCGAAGCATCCTGCGAGGCGAGTCGTGACCCGCCTCGATACACGACTGCGTGACCTGCGCACGCGACGCAAGGCACTCGTGCCCTACTTCATCGGCGGACTCACTGCGGACTGGACGACCTACGTGTCGGCCTCGATCCTCGCGGGAGCCGACGTGATCGAGGTTGGCGTGCCGTTCTCCGATCCAATGATGGACGGTCCCGTAATCCAAGCGGGGGCATTACGCGCGCTCGGTAACGACGTGACCCTGGAGTCGATCTGTCACGATCTGTCGGTCGCCGCCTTCGAGGTGCCGATCGTCGTGATGACCTACTACAACGTGCTGCACCACTTCGGTCTCGAACGCTCGGCCGAACTGCTCGCCCAGAGCGGCGTGGCCGGCGTGATCGTGCCAGACCTCGCGATCGAGGAGTCGACGCCCTGGCGCGACGTCGCCACCGCCGCCGATGTCGCGACGGTCCTCATGGTCGCGCCGTCGAGCCCCGCCGAGC
>JAJZSM010000130.1 GCA_021849765.1 Actinomycetes bacterium
GGTCTTCATCAGGAACTTCGCTCGCTCGAGGGTTGAATGGACTTAGGACCCTACGGCGCTGTTGTGCGCCGATACGAAACTCCACTAGATAAGCCGTAAGCGATAAGAGAAATGTGGGGGGGTCATGGGTTCGTACCGCGACGCGTGGGAGCGCAGTATCAAGAGTCCGAATGAGTTCTGGGGCGAGGCCGCCAAGGGCATCACCTGGTACCAGGAACCGTCAGTCGTGCTCGACGATTCCAACGCCCCCCTGTACCGCTGGTTCAGCGATGGCGTGATGAACACGTGCTACAACGCGCTCGACCGTCACGTCGAGGCCGGCCGCGGCGCGCAGCGCGCGCTCATCTACGACAGCCCCGTTGCGGGGGTCAAGCGCGCGTACACCTACGACGAGCTGCTCGACGAGGTGTCACGGTTCGCCGGGGCCCTGCAGGCGCTCAAGGTCGAAAAGGGCGACCGTGTCGTCATCTACATGCCGATGATTCCCGAGGCCCTCATCGCGATGCTCGCCTGCGCGCGAATCGGCGCGATCCACTCGGTCGTCTTCGGCGGCTTCGCCGCACACGAGCTCGCGATGCGCATCAACGACGCGTCGCCCAAGGTCGTCGTCTCGGCGTCGTGCGGGATCGAGGTCAACCGCGTCATCGAGTACAAGCCGCTGCTCGACGCGGCGCTCGACGAGGCGAGCCACCACCCCGACGCCTGCGTCATCGTGCAGCGACCCCAGGCGCAGGCCACGATGCAAGCGGGGCGAGACTACGACTGGGGTGACCTGATGGCGTCGTCGGCGCCGGCGGCGTGCGTGCCCATGCGAGGCACCGATCCGCTCTACATCCTCTACACCTCGGGCACGACCGGCCGTCCGAAGGGCGTGGTTCGCGACAACGGCGGACACGCCGTCGCGCTCTCGTGGACCATGCCGAACATCTACGACACCTCGGCCGGCGAGGTCTTCTGGGCGGCGTCAGACGTCGGGTGGGTCGTCGGGCACTCCTACATCGTGTACGCGCCGCTGCTCGTGGGCGCGACGACACTGCTGTACGAGGGCAAGCCCGTCGGAACCCCCGACGCCGGGGCCTACTGGCGCGTGATCTCCGAATGGGGCGTGAAGACGCTGTTCACGGCGCCCACGGGATTCCGCGCAGTCAAGCGCGAGGACCCCAACGGGTCGCTGATCGGCCAGTACGACCTGTCGCGATTCAAGTACCTCTTCCTCGCGGGCGAACGCCTGGATCCGGAGACCTACACCTGGGCGAGCGACCGGCTGGGCGTGCCGGTGATCGACCACTGGTGGCAGACCGAGACGGGCTGGCCCGTGGCCGCGAACCTGATGGGCCTCGACCCCATGGCAGTCAAGCCCGGGTCGCCGACGGTGCCGGTGCCTGGGTTCAACGTCCAGGTCTTCACCGAGTCTGGCGACCCCGCACCGTCAAACCTCGAGGGACTGATCCTGATCCAGCTCCCGCTGCCGCCAGGCTGCATGGCCGGCGTGTGGGGCGATGACCAGAAGTTCTTCGACACCTACTTGCGCCACACGCCGGGCTACTACCTGACGGGCGACGGCGGCCACTTCGATGACGACGGGTACCTGTTCGTGATGGGCCGAGTCGATGACGTCATCAACGTCGCGGGCCACCGCCTCTCCACGGGTGAGATCGAGGAGATCATTGCCTCGCACCCCGACGTCGCCGAATGTGCGGTCATCGGCGTCGCTGACGCGCTCAAGGGACAGATTCCACGTGGGCTCGCGGTCCTCAAGGCCGGGGTGCCGCGAGACCACGACGAGATCGCGGCGGAACTGGTCCAGCAGGTTCGCACCCAGCTCGGTGCGGTCGCCAGCCTGCGACAGGTCGACATCGTCGATGCGCTGCCTAAGACCCGATCGGGCAAGGTGCTGCGTAAGTCGATGCGCGCCATCGCCGACGGCGTCGACATGCCGGTCCCGTCGACGATCGACAACCCCGCGACCCTCGACGCGCTTCGTCCGATCCTTCGCCCGGCGGACTAGTCCTCGGGAAGGCCGTAGCGCGAGAAGCGGGCCCGTTCCGTAAAACCAGTGTCGCGGTAGAGGCGCTGGGCGACGTGGTTCGAGTGGGCGACGCCCAGGCCGAGCCACTCCACGCCTCGAGCGTGGGCGGCGCTGACGACGCCGCGCATCACTCGGCGCGCGAGGCCCCGTCCGCGAAACTCGTCGGCGGTGGCGACCGAGGAGACGACGTGGTAGCCCGATCGCCACTGGGTGAGGGCCGCGACACTGCATAGGGTCGCACCGTCGTAGACGCCGTACCACGCCACGATTGACTCGGACCCGGGCCAGACCGACGATCGTGGCGCGTCACGCTCGAGCAAGGCGGTGATTGCCGGTGCGTCGGTCACCGCCGCGACCTCGTCGCCGAGCGGCTCGGTTCGTCGGGTGTAGAAGTCCCAGGTGCTGCGCAGGCGCAGCTCGCCGGCGCGCTCGCCGTGGGTGGAATCGACGATCAGGCACGTGCGCCAGTGAGGCAGTGGGCTCGCGGCCGGTCCGGCGCTGATGCCGAACTCGTCGTCGTGCTCGATCGTCAGCCAGAGCGTGTCGTCAGTCCGTTCGGCGCCTCCGAAACGCTCGGGGACGGTGAAGAAGTGGAAGGGACTGGCATCGCCGTACAGGGTTGTGGCCCACGACAGGGCGCGGTCGGGACTCTCGGTACGTTCGAGCACGCTGTGATGCTACGGGCGCTGCGCCAACGCCCAGCGGCGTACCGCTCGGGATTCGGCGCGAGGCGCGCTCGGCGAATTCAACGTCGGGATCTCTTGGTGTTTTTCTTCGCGTGGGTGCAGGAGTCGTGGCGACGAGTCGCCTGTCCGAAGTGGCACTACTCGCGTGCTCGATCGTGGCGACGTCGATGCGGCGATGCCCGGGCGTGCGCTGCGCTATGGGGTGGCAGTGGCAGCACCGGTGGTGAAGTACTCGCTCAGGTACTTCTCGCCCTCGTCGGGGAAGATCGTCACGACCGTGGCACCCGCGGGCAGATCGGCGAGGACCTGCCGAGCGGCGACGAGATTGGCGCCCGAACTCGGCCCGATGAGCACACCGTGCTCGCGCGCCAGCCGGCGCATCTCGGCCACGGCGTCGTCGCTGTCGACGGCGATCACGCGGTCGACGAGGGACGCATTGCGCTGGTAGATCGGCGGAACGAACCCGTCCGAGATTCCTTCGATGCGGTGCAACGCGATGTCGCCACACACGATCGTGCACGATTCGGATGGTTCGAGCGCCACGACGAGGGCCGACGGGTTGACTGCTCGAAATGCCTGGCCGACCCCGATCAGCGTGCCACCGGTGCCCACACCCATGATGAAGGCGTCGGGCGTGCGACCCTCGGGTAGCTGGGCGATGATCTCGGGGCCCAGCCAGGTTCGGTTCTCCTCGATGTTCCACTCGTTGGAGAACTGGTGCGGTGCGAAGTAGCCGGGCAGTTTGCCAAGCCGGTCGGCTTCCACTAGCGCGTCGTTCACGTGGAAGGTGCCCACGGTACGCAACTCGGCGCCAAAGACCGACGAGATCGCGGCCCGCTCCGAACTCAACCCCTCGGGCATGACCACGAGCATGCGGTAGCCCCCCACCGCGGCGACCATGCTCATCGCGTTGCCCGTGTTGCCACTCGACGCCTCCACGATCGTGTCGCCGGCATGCAGCAGCCCTTCTCGCTCCGCTCGGTCGATGATGTAGTGCGCCATGCGTGCCTTGATGGACCCCGAGGGGTTGAGGTATTCGAGCTTGATGAAGACGCCGTCGATGACGATCATCGGCGTTCCCCCGATGGCGTCGAGCACCGTGACTGGGCGATCACTGGTCATGTCACTCCTTGCCTGTCGTCACAATTATGGCGTCGCGGACACCCTCGCGCGGCCTCGCGATGGTGCCCGGCGTGGCGACGAGGGCCGACGTCGCCATCGTCGCGCGAAGCCCACCGGTACACTCAGCGCGTGCTGGTACTCGAACGCCTGCGAAGTGACCACGGGGCGGCTGTGTACCACTTCGAGACGGCGAATCGGGACTACTTCAACGCCTCGATCACTGACCGGGGCGATGAGTACTTCGCGAACTTCGCCCAACACCACCAGGCGAGCCTCGACGAGCAGGCGTCGGGCCAATGCGCGTACTACCTGCTCGTCGACGACGATGGTGCCGTGGTTGGTCGGTTCAATCTCTACGACATCGCAGACGGCGAGGCCGAGGTGGGCTATCGAGTCGCGGGACCGGCGACCGGTCGCGGTGTGGCGACCGAGGCGCTACGAACGTTGTGCGAGGTGGCCCGTTCGCAGTGGGCACTGCGCACGCTCCGTGCTCGAACGAGTGACGAGAACGTGGCGTCGCAGCGGGTGCTCGAGAAATGCGGCTTCGTCGTGGACGGAGTGGCCGAGGTCGGCGGTCGGCCCGGACGAACCTACCGCTATTCGCTCGAGCCGGCGAGTGCCTGATCAACGCCGATCGGTGCGCGATCGCGCCACGCGACGTGCCGACGGCGGTCGACGCCGCTCAGTTGGTGCGCCGGCCGGGACTTGGACCCGGAACCTGTTGATTAAGAGAACTGTGACCCCCGTTCTGACTAGTCGGTACGGTTGATGTGGCCCTTTGTTTCAAAGGAAATGGCGTAGTTCCAGGTCGGTTCCGTCTATCTGGGTAGTCCTGGTGTGTGGGTTCTTCCGGTTCTCCTCGGGTTTGTGTGGGTGATTATGAGCATCAGGCGAAACTCGTCGCTGGCAGATCAATGGTGAGACCACCGCAGCACAGATAGACCATGGCGATGACCGCCTCGGCCGAGTGGTGTCCGTAGCCGCGGCGGTTGATCAGTCGAATCTTGGCGTTGAGTCCCTCGAGCTTCGAGTTCGAGATGTCGCTGACCCCTTGAAACCGCCCACACGTTACCCACGGGAACCCGAGGAGTCCCCGAAAGAATTGGAAGATCACTCTATGGATACGTGTCAGTTGGATGTGTAAGGTTTTCGACGACAACCCAGATCGAGTTGTCAATGACGGGGAGTGGTTTGAAAGGTGGCGTCCCAGCTGCGGTGTAAAAGTCGACTGACGCGGGTTCCTTCTCATTGATGTTAGGCGACCTCTGTGACGTGGTCGACGGTTGGTTGCTCCGTGGACTTTGGGGTGATGGATCGTGGTGGTTCCAGGAGGTGCTG
>JAJZSM010000131.1 GCA_021849765.1 Actinomycetes bacterium
ATGGGTCGACCTTCACGACGAACTCTGGCGCGATCCGGTAGCGCTCCGAGAGGTACCCGTCGAGCTCCTTGATGCCACGTTCGGTGTAGCGGCCGTTTCGGCAGAAGTCCCACTCCATGACCGCGCAGTTGGCGCAGGGGACTGGATCAGGACGGCGTACGATCCCCACCACGAGGTCGCCAGCGGCGACCGGCGCGTCGACGGGTGCCTCGAGCACGCGGCCGAGTGACTCGTGACCGAGCACCAGTCGCTCGCGCCCCGGCGGAGCCCAGCCGTAGGCGCCGGAGAGGATCTCGATGTCGGTGCCGCAGATTCCCACCGCCAGCGTCTCGACCACGATGGGGCCGTCGCTCACGGGGGGCTCGTCCACGTCGGAGAGCTCCGCTGAGCCGGCCTGGTGGGGAATCACGGTGAGTGCCTTCACGTCGACCTACTTTCTGGGTTGTTGATTTGGCGGCGAGCCGCGGCGCTCAACGCCCGCGGTGGTGGCGTGTGGCCGCGGCGGGTCTGGCGGTCGGGGGGACGAGAGTCTTGGTCTCGCTATCGACTCGGGTGTCGGTCGTCGACGCGGGTGTGGTGGCCGATTGGTTGGGCCGTCCCAGCCGGTACGCCGTGTTCACGAGGGACACGTGGGAGAACGCCTGGGGGAAGTTGCCGACGAGTCGTTGGGCCGCCGTGTCGTACTCCTCGGAGAGCAGGCCGAGGTCGTTGCGTAGCGAGAGGAGCCGGGTGAAGAGCTCGTGGGCGTCCTCGGTGCGCCCGATCAGGTGCAGGCAGTCGACGAGCCAGAACGAGCACGCGAGGAACGCGCCCTCGCGACCCGTGAGGCCGTCAACTCCCGCGGTGGCGCCTGCTGTCGTATCCACGCTCGCGTCGTGGGTTCGATAGCGAAGAACCAGGCCCTCGTCGACGAGCGAGGTTTTGATCGCGTTGATGGTCGCGATCACGCGCGGGTCGCTCGGGGGCAGAAAGCCCACGAGGGGGATGCGCAGCAGGCTGGCGTCGAGTTGATCGGAGCCGTAGTACTGCGTGAAGGCCCCCGCGTCCTCGTTGTACCCTCGGGTACACACCTCGTCGAAGATCGCCTGGCGCAACTCGCGCCAACGCTCGATCGGCCCCTCGAGATCGGGCCACTCCTCCAGGGTCGTGATCGCGCGGTCCACGGCGACCCAGGCCATCACCTTGGAGTAGGTGAAGTGGCGGCGCGGCCCTCGCACCTCCCAGATCCCCTCGTCGGGTTCGACCCAGCGCGACTCCACGTAGTCCATCAGCACGCGCTGGAGACCCCAGACGGCCTGGTTCGTGACCCCTTCGGCGTGGGCCGAGTGGTACAGCGCCGACATGACCTCGCCGAAGACGTCCAACTGGAATTGCCCCGAGGCCGCATTGCCGATGCGTACCGGCGTCGACTTCTCGTAGCCCGGCAGCCAGCTGACCTCCCACTCCTGCAGGCGGCGCTCGCCGGCTGGGCCGTACATGATCTGCAGCTGCCCGACGTCGCCGGCTACCGCCCGTAGCAACCAGTCGTGCCAGGCCGTCGCCTCGTCGAGGTAGCCACCGCGCATGAGCGACTCCAGGGTGAAGGTCGCGTCACGCAGCCAGCAGTACCGGTAGTCCCAGTTGCGGCTGCCTCCGAGGGTCTCGGGCAGTGAGGTAGTGACCGCAGCCACGATGCCTCCGGTGGGGGCGAAGGTGAGGGCCTTCAGGGTGATCAGCGATCGCACGACCGCCTCTCGCCACGGGCCCTCGTAGGTGCACTGGGCGGCCCAGTCCCTCCAGAAGTCATCAGTGTGGCGCACGGCGTAGGACGCGTCGAGGGGTGGTGGGGGATCCTCGTGTGACGGGTACCAGACGAACGTGAAGGCGAAGCGCTGGCCCTGGTCGACCGTGAAGTCGGCAACCGTGTGCATGTCCTCGCCGACCGGGGTCACGTCGTGCCACAGGGCGACCGCCTCGGGACCTGCCGTCATGCGCACCAGTCCCTCGGTCGACGTGACCCACGGGATCTCGTTGCCGTACCCGAAGCGCACCGTCAAATTCATCCGCATGTCGACCACGCCCGTGACGCCTTCGACGAGACGAATCACCTGGGGGTGAGTCTCGCGGATCGGCATGAAGTCGGTGACGCGCACGGTGCCAGTGGACGTGTCGAACTCGGTCTCCAGGACCAAGGAGTTCTCACGGTAGCGCCGACGGGTGGCGCTCGCGCCGGCCGAGGGGGCGAGTTGCCAGAAGCCGTGGGACTCGTCGCCCAGGATTCGTGCGAAGCACGACGAGGAGTCGAAGTCAGGCAGGCACAGCCAATCGATTGATCCATTGAGACCTACCACCGCCGCCGTGCGCAGGTCGCCGATCACCGCGTAGTCCTCGATCGGCAGGGTCACGGTTCTCATTCTCGTCCCCCGTGGGTACGACACGCTGGTCGGGTCTGATGGTTCAGCGTCGGCGACGTACTCGGGCGCTCGGGACGGCGCGAGCCGAGATGGCGCGCGAACCATCACGATCAGTCCTCGTTGGCTTGTCTTCGCGTTCTGGTGTGGTGACGGGGAGCTCGTCGAGGGCTTGGACGGCGTGCGCGGAGGTGCGGGCGGGGTCCCCGCAGTGATGGTCGTTCGTCGTGGTGCCCGCGCCGCCGCACGGGATCGCCACTAGGTATGTCCGTGCGGCGGACCAGTGCGGAGGTGCCACCGAGCGTTCGGGTGACGGCTCGGTCACGTCGTCGCTTCGTGGGACCGATGTGGCCCCGCGGTAGGTTGGAACGATGGAGCAAGTCGACAACGAGGTAGCCCGACGAGTGGAGCAGACCCTCGACGCCGTCGATCGAGCGCTGGAGCGCTTACGTCACGGAAGTTACCGGACCTGCCGGGTGTGCGGTTCGCCCATCGACGACGACGCCCTCGCGCGCGACCCGCTACGTGACTCCTGCGACGCCCATCCCGAACTGCTCTAGCGCCGGCGGCGGCTCACTTCTTCGTCGCCCAGAAGATCTCGGCGATCGCGTCGATCTCGGCGAGCAGCCGATCGCCCACGGCCACATCGTTGGTCTTCTTTGACTCGCCCGCGGTCTTGGTGGCGCGCCAGAACAGGTCGTGGAGATTCGGGTACGTCTCGAGGTGCTCGGGCTTGAAGTAGTCGGTCCACAAGACCCACAGGTGGTGCTTCACCAGTTCGGCGCGCTCCTCCTTGATGAAGGTGGCGCGCACCTTGAAGTCCAGGTCGTTGGACGCGTTGTACTTCTCCATGATGGACCGCACCGCTTGCGCCTCGATCCGGGCCTGAGCCGGGTCGTAGACGCCGCAGGGCAGGTCGCAGTGAGCGGACGCGACGATCGGCGTGGTCGTGGCGTCGAGCAGTGCGGTAATGCGCGAGTACAGCCTCATTGGTCCACCTTTCGAAAGGTCCGAGACGCAGCCGGGTGGTGCGTTATCACGCAGGTTAGTCAGTCTCTTCGATTAGCGTTCACGTCGTGGCCCGGGTGGTGGAGTTCTTCGTTCGTCGAGTCGTGGTGGAGGGGACGTCCATGACGCCCACCTACCAGCCGGGCGAGCGGCTGACGGCGGTCCGTCGCTGGCGGCCCATCCACCCCGGCGACGTGGTCGTGGTACGCGATCCGCGCGATCATGAGCGGTGGCTGCTCAAACGATGCGTGTCGTCGGTGGGCTTCCAGTTGGACCTGCGTGGTGACAATGCGTCGGCGTCGACTGACTCGCGCGACTTCGGCCTCGTGGACGGGCATCTCGTGAAGTGGATCGTGGTGTCGCCGCGTCCGCACCCCTCACACCAGGAGCCGCTGATCGACTAGGTCACGTTCGCTGACCCCCCGTTAGGCTGACGCCGTGGCTCGTCTCGCCGTCCTCTCGTATCACACCTCACCACTCGCGCAGGCGGGCACCGGGGACAGTGGTGGCATGAACGTGTACGTGCGCGAACTCTCGAGCGCACTCGCCCGCCAGGGTCACGAGGTGGACGTGTTCACCCGTCGTGACAGGCTCGACGAGCGTGACGTCGTGGTGGTGGAGCCGGGGTTTCGCGTCCACCACGTGACCGCCGGCCCGCCGGCTCCCGTGGCGCGTGAGCAGCTCATCGCCTTCGTCGAGGTCTTCACCGATGCGGTGCGCGCCGTCTTTCGTTGCACGGGTGTGCCCGACGCGCTTCACGCCAACTACTGGCTGAGTGGACTCGCCGGTCACCAGTTGAAGCACGAGTTGGAAGTGCCGCTCATCATGACCTTCCACACTCTCGAGCGAGTGAAGGCGGACACCTTTCGCGGTGAGTCGGAGGAGCGGGCTCGTCAGGAGGCCGCGATCGTCGCCTGTGCCGACGCGGTGCTGGCGAGTTGCGACGTCGAGGCCGAGCAGTTCGTGCGGTTCTACCACGCCGACGCCTCTCGGGTTCGAGTCGTGGCGCCGGGAGTCCAGCACGCGTTCTTCGCGCCGGGGCATCGTCCTCAGGCCCGACGCGCCGTGGGTCTGGCGCTGGACGAGCCGTTACTGCTGTTCGTCGGTCGCCTGCAGGCGCTCAAGGGCGTCGACCTGGCGCTGGAGACGCTGATCGAGTTGCGCCACCGTGGTGAGCCGGCGCAGCTGGCGATTGTTGGCGGCCCGTCGGGCCCGGATGGCCGCGCGACCGTGGCGGCCCTGCACGAGCGGGTGCGTCAGGCCAACGTCATCGATCACGTGCACTTCGTCGCGCCCCAGAGCCACCAACTGCTGTCGACGTGGATGAGGGCGGCGGACGTGACCCTGGTGCCCTCTCGAGCCGAGAGCTTCGGACTCGTGGCACTGGAGTCGTCGGCCTGCGGCACGCCCGTCGTCGCCAGTGAGGTCGGCGGGCTCACCACACTGGTGGAGCCCGGCGTCAACGGTCTGCTCGTGGCGCGGCGTGATCCGCAGCGGTGGGCGGACGCGGTCCTCTCGATGCTCGACCCCGTGAACGCGACGGTCCTGTCGACGGGGGCGGTACTGAGCGCGCGTCCGTACACCTGGCGCGGGGCCGGTGAGTCGCTGGCCAGCCTGATCGAGGAGCTGGAGGGGCTGGGGTAGGTAGAAAGCGATATCGGAGCGCAACCAAACGGAGTAGATTTGCCAAAATCGTTGGTACACCCATGCAAATGAAAATCGGCAAATGCAACG
>JAJZSM010000132.1 GCA_021849765.1 Actinomycetes bacterium
GCACGGGGACCGCACGTGAGCCGTCGGCCCCTCGTCCTCGTGCTCGCCGCCGTGCTCGCGGCGACGGCGATCGCCACGGGCGTCGTGCACACCTCGAACCCGACGGTGGTCGTGTCCAGCCTGTCGACGAGCCCGGTCGAGTCCACGGCTCTCTACTGCGCGGGTCTCGGTGCGTCGGGCACCCCGGCGGGACACGTCGTCGTGCTCAACACCACCGCCCACACCCGGGACGTCGAGGTGGAGATCGATGCCGACGCCGGTGCCCCGGTGACCCGTCACCTGGTGCTCGCGGCGCACGCGTCGGCGTCGGTCGCTCCGCCGGCGAGCGGCCACTGGTTCGGAATGTCGCTCATCGTGAACGGCCGCGGCGTGGTCGCCGACGAGCTGAACACCGCCGGTACGGCCCAGACCCCGTGCCTCGACTCGGGTTCGACCGACTGGTACGCCAGCGGTTTGGACACGGCGGTCGGCTCAAGGGCGTACCTCGTGCTCTACAACCCATCCTCGACGTCGACGGTCGTGAACGTCACCGCCGAGACGGCTTCGGGGTTCTCGGCGCCCGCTCCGTATCAGGGGGTGGCGATCGCGGCGCATCGGGTCGTGTCCTTACCCCTCGGGATCCGCATCGTGAACCAGGCGAACGTGGGGATCCACGTTCGGGTCATTCGGGGGGCCGTGGTCGCCACCGCGGTCCAACAGTCCGGAACTTTCACGTCGTTCAACGCGGGGTCGGCGGCACTCGCGCGAACGGCCTGGTTCCCTCGGGTCACCACGGTCAGCGGTGCGCTGGCGCGGATCCTCATCACGAATCCCTCCAACGCCACCGCCTCGGTCACGGCGAGCATCGGATTGCCGCCCTACAACGTGGCCCCCCAGCGGGTGAGCGTCGCGCCGTTCTCGACGGGTTCGATCGTCATCACGCCCAACTCAGCCGTGCCGGCTCACGGCTACGCCACGGTGCAACTTCGTTCCACGGTGGCGGTCGCGACGAGCCTGGCCACGGGGACGCTCAACGGCCAGTCGCTGTCGGTGCCCGCGACGCCGTCGAAGCTCTACCTGGTCAGTGACTTCGCGGGTCTGGGCTTTGACGCGATGACCGCGACCAACGTCGGTGCTCGCGCGCTGGTGGTCACCGTGACGGTGCTCGGGACGATTCCGACGAGTCGCGTGGTCACGCTCGCACCGGGCACAACCGTGGACTTGCGCGGGCGTGACGGCCTGCCCACCACGCTGCACGGCCGGTCTTTCCTCATCACCGCGAACCACAGCGACCTCGTCGTCGCGACGACGCTGCCAACGACCCCACCGGGGATCGTCGTGGTGTCGGCCCTAAACGGTGGGTAGCGTCGGCGGCTGCCAGGGTGGCGTCACGTCAGCACTCACGGTGACCGGGGTCTCCGTGGACGGGCTCGACGAGCGGCTGACGCCGGTCAACGTGCTCACGGTCTTGGTCCCGTGCGGGTGCACCGGCTCGCCGTGGGCCTCGTCGATGAGTCGAGCCGCTTCCTCGCCGTCAATCGTCTCGTGCTCGAGCAGGGCGTGCGTCAGCGCCTCCAGCCCGCGACGGTGCAACGTGAGGACCTCGATCGCCCGGGACTCCTGCTCGCGCAAGATCCGCTCCACCTCGTCGTCGATCATCTGAGAGGTGTGGTCGGAGTAGTCGCGGGTGTGCATCAAGTCCTCACCGAGGAACACCTGGTTGTTCGAGCCCCAGGCCATCGGTCCGATCTCCTTGGACATGCCCCACTCGCGCACCATCCGTCGCGCTAGGTCGGTGTTGCGCTGTAGGTCGTCTGCGGCGCCTGTTGAAAGGTCGCCGTAGACCAGCAACTCGGCGACCCGACCGCCCATGCGCATGCACAGCGCGTCTTCGAGGTGCTGACGCGACATGATGTGGCGGTCCTCCTCGGGCAGTGTCATCGTGACCCCGAGCGCCATGCCGCGGGGGATGATGGTGATCTTGTGCAGCGGGTCGGACTTCTCGAGCACGTAGGCGAGCAGAGCGTGACCGCTCTCGTGGAAGGCGATGCGCTCACGCTCGTCGTCGTGCAGGATCATGGTGTCCCGCTCTTGGCCCATCATGACTCGGTCGCGGGCGGACTCGAAGTCCTCCATGCCGATCGTTGCCGAGTGACGCCGAACAGCGTGCAGCGCCGACTCGTTGACGAGGTTCGCGAGGTCCGCGCCGCTCATGCCGGGAGTGCCGCGCGCCACCATGTGCAGGTCCACGCTCGCGTCGAGGGGTTTGTTCTTCGCGTGCACCTGGAGGATGGGCAGTCGCTCCTCCAGGTCAGGTAGGGGAACGACGATCTGACGGTCGAATCGTCCCGGACGCAGCAGCGCGGGGTCCAAGACATCGGGCCGGTTGGTCGCGGCGATGACGACGACACCTTCGGTCGGGTCGAAACCGTCCATCTCGCTCAGCATCTGGTTCAGCGTCTGTTCGCGCTCGTCGTGGCCACCGCCTACGCCCGCGCCGCGCTTGCGCCCGATCGAGTCGATCTCGTCGATGAAGACGATGGCGGGCGACTGCTTGCGCGCGGTGTTGAAGAGGTCGCGAACGCGACTGGCGCCCACGCCGACGAACATCTCCATGAAGTCCGATCCCGAGACCGAGAAGAACGGGACCCCGGCCTCGCCGGCGACGGCGCGCGCGAGCATGGTCTTACCCGTGCCCGGCGGGCCTACGAGGAGCAGCCCCTTAGGGATCAGCGCGCCGACGTCGCGGAAACGCGCCGGGTTCTTGAGGAAGTCGACGACCTCACTGATCTCCTGCTTCACGCCGAGGTACCCCGCGACGTCCGCGAAGGTGATCTTGGGCTTGTCCTGGTTGAACTGCTTGGCCTTGGAGCGCCCGACTGACATCATGCCGTTCATCTGGCCGCGCGCCTGGCGGCTGGCGTAGATCATGAACAGCGCGAAGATGAGGATCCAGATCAGGTAGGGGAGGAAGGTGGAGGCGAAGCTCGAGGGATTGGAGAACGTGACGTTCACGTTGTTCGCCCGCAGGGTGTCGATCTCGCTCGAGATCGCCGGGGCGGGACCGTTCGCGGTGTAGTTGGTGCCGTCGGCGAGCTGACCCGAGATGACGCCATTGGCGTTGTCCACCGTGGCCGACACGACCTTCTGGTTGTGGACGTCGTTCAGGAGTGCCGAGTACGAGATCGTGCGCACGGTCTTGCTCTGGAAGAGCGATGGGATGAAGAGGATGCCCACGACGAAGGCGATGATCGCGATCGTGATGATCCGGCGCCTCGACTCGGGCGCCATCGGTCGCTCACCCGACGGCAGTAATTTCTTCAAGCCGGGCTTCTCGTTGGGTGGTGTGCTCACCATCCCAATCTAGAGGTCCCAGTGCGACACCAGGCTCGCATGTCGCGAATCGGACGACGCATTAGCGTAGGGACCTGTGGAGAACGCGCCCGACGTCGAGCGAACGGTGCGACCCGGTGCCGTCCTCGTCGCGGCCGCCGCGGGGTTCGTCATCGGCGAATTGCTCGCGTCAGCGCTGATCGGCGTGGTGAGCACCCTCACCCACTTCCCCGGGGGTCTCGCCGGCCTCGCCGCGGCCCGCCAAGATCCCTGGTGGGCGAGCTCACTTAGCCTGGTCGGGCTCTGGGTCGGCTTCGTCGTGGCGATCGTGGCGGCGACGCGCGTGGGCGGACTTCGCCCGTGGCCGCACCAATGGCGTTTCGAGATTGGGGACCTCTGGTACGTGGTGCTCGGCGTCGCGGCGCAGTTTGTCGTGGCGATCCTCTATCGACCATTTGACCTGCGACACCTGAACGCACCCGTGGTCAAACTCTTCGGCGCGGCCCACGGCGCCGGATTCGTGCTGCTCGTCGTGCTGACGACCTTCGGGGCGCCCGTCGTCGAGGAGTGGTTCTTTCGCGGGGTCGTCTTTCGGGGTCTCGTCGAACTTGGCGCAACGCACTCGCCTCGCCTCGCGGTGACCCTCGGGGTGGTCGTGAGCGCGCTGATCTTCGCGGCGGTCCACGGCGAGGTCCGTCAGTTCGCTGGCCTCGCGGGACTGGGCGTGGTGCTCGCCGTCGTGGCGTGGCGCACCAAGCGGCTCCTGCCGAGCGTGCTCACCCACGTGTCCTTCAACGCAGTCGCGATGGCCTCGGTTATCGCCCATCGAGTCCACTGATGCGGCGGTGGTCACCCGGAGCGTGGCTCGACCTCGCGGTGGTGGCCTCGGTCATTCTCGTGACCGTGTGGTCACTGCACCCGAACCTCGTCTTCTCGACCAGCACGATCACGGGTGGCGACACGGGCGCCCACCTCGCGCTCCCGGCCTACCTGCGAAGCGTAGGCAACCCGTTCGATCTGACGCCGTGGTATCCGGGGTGGTTCGCCGGGATGCCCGCGTACACCTACTACTTCATCCTGCCCGACCTTCTCGCGACCCTGGCGAGCTACGTCATCAACGCCGCGCTCGCCTTCAAGATCGCGACGATCCTCGGGTCGGTGCTCATGCCGGTCGGCGCCTATCTACTCGGGCGGTTGATGCGCGCGCCCCGGCCGATACCCGCGGCCCTGGCCGCCGCCACGCTGCCCTTCCTCTTTGACGCGTCCTTCACCATCGACGGGGGCAACCTCTTCTCGACGATGGCGGGCGAGTACGCGTTCTCGCTGTCGCTCGCCTTCGCCCTCGTGACCATCGGCCTCTTCGCGCGCGGTATGCGCACCGGGCGCGGCTACTGGCAAGCGGCGATCGGGCTCGCCCTGACACTCTTCGCCCACGTGTTGCCGTTCTTCTTCGTCGTGGGCGTCGTGGGCGTGTTGTATGTCTTTGAGGTCCTCGCGCGTCACGGGTGGGGCGACCGGCGCGACCGGCCCGTGCCGGGTGACGCCGCGCGACCCTTTCGCTTCGCACTGGGCGCAGGTCTGCTGACGGGGGGGCTCACCGCGTGGTGGCTCCTGCCCTTCGGATTCAGTCAGCAGCTCACGAACTCGATGGGCTACACGAACGACAACGTCTCGAACCTGCACGCCATCTTCACGACGCTGGGCTGGTACACCTCGTCGGGCGCTGCCGCGGGTGACCGGTGGGTGATCGCGATGGCGGCCGTGGCCGTCGTCGTGGCCTTCGCC
>JAJZSM010000133.1 GCA_021849765.1 Actinomycetes bacterium
GGATCCTGGGTCGATCCCGCGACGAGCTCGTGGGCACCGAGTCGGGTTCGCGGGGCTGGGATACGGTGCACGAGGACGGCACGAGCTTCACCGTCGACGAGCTCCCGTCGACGCGCGCCGTGGCGACCGGTGAGCCGGTACTGCGTGAGCTGATGGGAATGGAGAACGGTGCGCTGGGGCGCCGCTGGGTCATCGGCGACTCGTTCCCCCTCTTTGACGGTGGCGAGGTCGACGGTTCAGTGACCTTCATGGTGGACGCGACGGGTGCGGTCAACGCCCGTCGACAACTGGCTCTTACGTCGGCGATCACCCACGTCGTCCTGGCCGGCCACGACGAGGCGACGAGTCTGCATCGGCTCTGTGAGGTGTTGGTCGATGTGGGAGGTCTGGCGCTCGCCTGGATTGGCGAGAAGTCCACCGAGGACGGTGCGGTCCAAGTCATGCACGCGGCGGGCGAGACCGACTACCTCTACGAGGGCATGGTCTCGTGGTGGGGGACGACGGCGAGTGGTCGCGGGCCGACCGGCACGGCCCTGCGAACGGGCATTACGCAGGTCTTCAATGACTTGGCCACCCAGTCCGACTTCGCGGTGTGGCGCGAGCGCGCCGCACAGTTCCGTCTGGGCTCTTCGCTGGCGTTGCCAATGCACCTGGTCGGGCGAACGGCCGTCTTGACGATCTATGACCGCGCGCGCTTCGCCTTCGACGAGGGGGCGGTCGAGCGCTTCGAGGACGTGGTGCGCGAGATCGAGTTCGGGCTCGAGCACGTGAACGCGGTGGCCACGACCCACGTCGCCCTCGCCGAGACCATGGCGGCGATGGAGGCCCTCACCGAGGCCCAGGGTGCGCTGAGCGACTCGGAGAGACGCTTTCGCATTGCCTTCGAGGGCAACATGGCGCCCATGCTCTTCACCGGCCTCAACGATGAGGTCATCGCAGTGAACGACGCTTTCTGCCGCCTCATCGGGCGCAGCCGCGAGGAGATTCTCGGCGAGCACTTCCCGCCCTACACCCACCCCGAGGACCTCGAGATCACCGCCGAAGCCCACCGGCGTCTCTTTGAGGGTGAGACCGACCAGATCCAGTACATCAAGCGCTACATACACAGCGACGGTCACACGATCGTGGTCCAGGTCTCTAAGCACGCGGCGCGCGACGACCGGGGTCAGCTCCTCTACTCCGTCCTCTCGGCGCGCGACATCACCGAAGAGCGCGCCCTGACCGAGATGCTCTCGCACCAGGCGCTCCACGATCCACTCACGGGACTTGCGAACCGCGCGCTCTTCGATGACCGTCTCGCCCAGGCGGTGGCACGCAGCGAACGCTCCGGCACGATGGGTGCGGTCCTACTGCTCGACCTCGATGACTTCAAGGGGGTCAACGACACCCACGGGCACCTGGTTGGTGACGAGGTGCTGCGCGGCGTCGCGCGGCGCCTCGAGATGGTCACGCGCTCGAGCGACTCACTCTCGCGCTTTGGTGGCGACGAGTTCTTCTATCTCGCTGAGGGCCTGTCCTCGTCGAACGAGGCTGAGGAGATCGCGGCGCGCCTGATCTCGGTGCTGGGCGAGACCTTCGACTTCGACGGCCTGCACTTTCGACAGATGGCCAGCATCGGAATCGCCCTGTTCTCGGATGACGACGTCTCCGCCAGTGACATCGTCCAGCGCGCCGACCTCGCTCTCTACGAGGCGAAGAGTCGCGGCAAGGGGCGCTACGCGCTTTTTACGCCCGACATGCACCAGGTCGCCGCGAGTCGCTTCGCCCTCACCCAGGAGCTGCACAAGGCGCGAGCCAACGGCGAGCTCGCCATGCACTATCAGCCCATCATCGCTCTCGCAAACCACGAGGTCGTCGGGTTCGAGTCGCTGATGCGCTGGCACCACCCCGTGCGCGGCGAGATCTCGCCGGGAGTGTTCATCCCCCTGGCCGAGCGCGGCGAACTGATCTACGAACTGGGCGAGTTCGCTCTCACACAGGCCACCCGCGCCGCCGCGAACTGGCCCGCGTCACCCGGAGGCGGACGGCCCTATGTCACGGTGAACCTCTCGGCCCAAGAGTTCGCCGGTGGCGATCTCGTGACCACGGTCAGCCGGGCGCTGGTCGCCAGCGGCCTCGACCCCGGCCGGTTGGTCGTAGAGATCACCGAGAGCGCGATGATCAACGACGCCCACGACGCGCTGCGCGTGCTCGAGGGGCTCTCCGCGCTTGGCGTTGGTGTGGCGCTCGACGACTTCGGTACCGGCTACTCCTCGCTGTCGTATCTGGTGCGCCTGAGCCCCTCGATCATCAAGATCGACCGGTACTTCGTCAACCCCTCCTTTGAGAGCGTTCACAACGAGACGCTGCTCGAGACGGTGATCTCTCTTGGCGAGCGTCTCGGAATCGCGATGGTGGCCGAAGGGGTGGAGACGGTCGCCCAGCTCGATCAGTTGCGGACCTTGGGCTGTGACGCGGCTCAGGGATTCCTCTTCTCGCCGGCAGTGCGTGGCGAAGCGGTCGCGGCGCTGATCCAACGAGGACCCTGGCCCGATCCGCGCCTCGCCTAGTAGTCGTTGGCTACCATGGCGCGACGAAGGGAGTCGCGTGTCGCCAGTTGCAGAAGGTTCCTCTGGGCGCGTCGCTTTGGTTACCGGCGCGGGTGCCGCTGAGGGAATTGGCTTTGCCAGCGCTCGCGCCCTCGCCGCGTCGGGCGCTCACCTCGTTCTCACCTCGACGACCCCGCGGATCTTCGATCGTGTTGACGAACTGCGCGCGCAGGGTGTTGACGCGCGCGGCCTGGTCGGTGATCTCACCGACCCCGCGACGTCCACGTCGCTCGTCGAACTCGCCCTCGAGTTCTGGGGGCGACTCGACGTCGTCGTGCACAACGCGGGCATGACCTCTCTGAGTGATCCCTCGTTTTCGACCGGGGCACTCGAGGAGATCGACACGGCCCACTGGCGCGCGGGCATCGCGCGCAACCTCGACACCGCCTTCTACGTGGCCAAGGCGTGCCTGCCCTCTCTGTGCGACAGCGACGCGGGCCGGCTGGTCGTTGTGGCCAGCGTGACGGGCCCGGTTATGGCGATGCGCCACGAGCCGGTCTACGCCGCGGCCAAGGCCGGTCTGGTTGGCCTGGCGCGTGGCCTCGCCCTCGACTACGCAGATCGCGCTGTCACGGTAAACGCGGTTGCGCCAGGCTGGATCGCCACCGGCTCTCAGACCGAACACGAGGCGCGCCAGGGTGTGGCGAGCCCGATGGGTCGCAGCGGTACGGCAGAGGAGATCGCGGCGGTGATCGACTTTCTCGCCTCGCCACGCGCGTCGTATCTGACAGGTCAGTGCATCGTGGTTGACGGTGCGAACTCCATTGCCGAAGAGCGCCGATAGCTTGCTGCAAAACCACCTCGGTAGACTGGTTCTTTAGAGCGAGCCCGGGGGACGTCGCGTGCGAGAGACTACGGTACGGCGCGAGCGCAGCCCCCGTGGTCGTCACGCTGTTCATAGGCCTCGCCGGGTCGTCCGCGCTCTCCTCGCGCTGGCGGTCGTCGCAATCGTGGGGGTTGTCGGCTTGCAGCGTTTCATCGGTGGGGCGTCAACGTCACCCACGTCGGGCTTCTACCTGGTGGTGGGCGCGTCGGCGTCACTTGGCTTTCAGCCCACCGGCATCGTGCATCACAACGGGGCGCGCACCGATCGCGGCTACGCCGACGACGTCGTGGCGATGGAGCAGAAGAGGGGCGTGGATCTGACCATGCGACAGATTGGATGTCCTGGTGAGACGACGTATTCGATGCTGCATACGGGGGATCACTGCTACGTGGGTTCAGGTAGCCAGCGCAACGCCGCACGCATCTATCTTGGTCAGCACCACGACCAAGCCGGTCTGATCACGATTGACCTGGGCTTTAACGACGTGCGCCCGTGCCTGTGGAAATGGGTGCCTGACTCCGCGTGCGTCGCGAAGGGCCTCGCCCAGATTCGTGCGAATCTCCCAGGGGACATCAAGCTACTTCAGACCTACGCCGGTGCCCACGTGCACTTCGTCGGGCTCCTCTACGCCGATCCGTTCCTGTCGGACTACGTCAACCCGCACTCGGGCGCGGCCTCGGCAGAACAGACGCGCGTACTCGTGACCGACCTCGACAACGAGTTGACCTCGATCTATCGCGCCGCGAATATCCCCATCGCGAACGTGCCCGGCGCGTTCCACATGGATAATGTCAGCGCGACGAAGTGGGACCAGCGACCTGTGCCCACGAACGTCCTCTACGCCTGCTCGTGGACCTGGATGTGCACGCCGCCGCCGTGGGGGCCCGACGATCACCCCAACGACGCGGGCTATCGCGCCATTGCGAACGCCATCGAGGTGGCCGTACCGACAACCTGGTGAGCCGTCATGCCGACAACCTGATGAGTTGAAGCTAGGCGCATATGAGAGGTGAATCACGGAAGAATAAATTTATGTTCTCCGTGGGACCACGGTGAATCTACGTAGTTGAGTTCCGCACTTTGGCTTTGTCATGAGTTCGTCACACGATCCGTCTGGAGGGGCAATTCGTCACCGGTAGCGTTTAAGCGCCGACACACAGCGACGAGGGGCGTCGAACGAAGACGGAGAGAGCTGATGAGCACGTACCTTGAGTTGCCGCCGCGCACGTACAAGCCTCGCACTGAGGGCTTGACGATCGCCATCGACAAGGGGTTGCCGACGCGCTACTTCATTGACCTCGTTGAGAGCACGGGCGAGCATCTCGACTTTGTGAAGTTCGGTTGGGGCACCGCGCTGGTCTCTCGCGAACTCAAGGTGAAGATCGACGCGCTCACGCGCGAACAGATCGGTTTCTACTTTGGCGGAACTCTCTTTGAGAAGTTCGTGCTCCAGGATCGTCTCGACGACTTTCGCCGTCTCTGCGAGGAGTTCGGCGCCACACATGTCGAGGTGTCCAACGGAACAATCGCGCTCTCGGACGATCGCAAGGCCGAGTACGTCGCCGAACTATCGCGCGACTTTCAGGTCGTGTCCGAAGTCGGGTCAAAGGACCAGGTCAAGAGCGAGACGATGTCGCCGGCCAAGTGGATCGCGGCGATTCGCTCAGAC
>JAJZSM010000134.1 GCA_021849765.1 Actinomycetes bacterium
CCGCCCTGCTCGCCTACGATCCGAACGCCGACGGTGCGACCAACGTGCGTGCGATGACTGACGCCGCCGAGCACGTCAGGGCCGGCGAAATCACGCGGGCCGTGCGAAACGCCGCGACCGACGCCGGTGAGGTCCACGAGGGTGACTGGATCGGCGTCGACGCCGACTCGGTCCGTTCGATCGCCGAGTCGATCGAGGCCGCGAGCATCGCGCTCCTGGACTCGATGATGACCGAGGACCACGAACTGTTGACGATCATCGAGGGCGAGGGGTCGAGCGCGGCGGTGACTCGTCAGATCACCGAGTTCGTCGGTGAGACCCACCCGGCGGTGGGCGTCGAGGTCCACCACGGTGGACAGCCCTACTACCCCTACTTCTTCGGCCTCGAGTGAGTGAGTTGGCGCCGCGACGGCTGCGCCAACTCGGCGAGGTGCGCATCGAGCAGCTTCGTCACGTTGGCGACAAACGGGCCGCGGCGCTGCATGCGATCGGACTCGGGAGCGTGCTCGATCTGCTGACGCACTACCCGCGCCGCTACGTTGACCGGACTCGCCGCGTCGACGTCTCGGACTTGAGCGTGGGTGACGAAGCCGCCGTTTTCGGTACCGTGAGTGCGGTGCGGTCGCGCCGAACGCGCCAGGGCCGTTCGATGGTCGAGGTCACCGTGGCTGACGACGGTGAGACCCTCGACGTCGTGTTCTTCAACCAGGCGTGGCGGGCCAATCAACTCCCTGTGGGAACCCAGGCGCTCTTCTTTGGCAAGGTGGGTGATTACCGGGCGCGCCGCCAGATGGCCAATCCGGTGGTCGACGTGATCGTCGCCGCGACGGGCGACGAACGCGACGCCAGTCGAGTCGGCCGCGTGGTCCCGATCTATCCCGCATCCGGCAAGGCGGGGCTGACGAGCTGGGAGCTCGGTGGCTTCATCGAGGAGTCATTGCGCCGCGCCGGTCCGCTCCTCGACCCACTGCCGCACTGGGTGCTCGCCGAGCGGGGACTCGTGGCGCGCACCGACGCCTTCTGGGGGATCCACCTGCCCGCCGCACTCGAGGAAGTGGAACCGGCCCGCCGGCGACTGGCCTTTGACGAGTTCCTGCGCTTGCAGGTGCTGCTCGCGCTGCGCCGGCGCCGGTTGGAACGCGAGTCGGCGGGCGTGGCCCACGCGGTCAGGGTCGAGGACCTCGACCCTGATCCCGGCGTCGTCGCACCATCGTTGTTGAACCAGTTCCTCGGTGGTCACCGCTACCGGCTCACTGGCGCCCAGCGGCGCGTGCTCGGCGAGATCGTTGCCGACCTCGCGTCACCGGTGCCGATGCACCGGCTCTTGCAGGGTGACGTGGGCAGCGGTAAGACCATGGTGGCGTTGGCGACGATGCTGGTCGCCGTGGATGATGGCCAGCAGGCGGCGCTGATGGTGCCCACCGAGGTGCTCGCCGAGCAGCACGTCGCGTCCATCCGCGCCGATCTGACTGAACTGCGGGTGCGTGATCCGGGGGTGCTCGGCGGGTCACGTCCGCTCGCGGTGCAGCTGCTCAGTGGACGGTTACGCGTGAGCGAACGGCGCGACGCCCTCGCGCGAATCGCGAACGGCGAGGTCGACGTCGTCGTCGGCACGCACGCGCTTCTCACGCAGGACGTCACGTTCCGCGCCCTGGGCGTGGTGGTAATCGACGAACAGCACCGCTTCGGTGTCGAACAGCGCGCGATCCTGCGCGCCAAGGCGTCGAACCGGTCCGGGTTCGACGCCGTGCCCGATCTGCTCGTCATGACCGCGACCCCGATCCCTCGGACGGCCGCGATGGTGCTCTTCGGCGACTTGGAACGTTCAGTCCTCGATGAGCTGCCTCAGGGACGGGTACCGATTACGACCGCGTGGGCCCGTTCGGCGGCGGACCAGGATGCGTGCTGGCAACGGGTGCGAGCGGAGGTCGCCGCTGGTCACCGGGCGTACGTCATCTGCCCGCTCGTGGAGGAGTCGGAGCGGATCGAAGCGGCGAGTGCGGTCGAAGAGCACGCCCGACTCGCGAACCACGAGTTGGCGGGGCTGCGCGTGGGGCTGGTGCACGGTCAGATGAAGGGCCCGGACAAGGAGGCGGTGATGAACGACTTTCGCGCCGGTCGACTCGACGTGCTCGTCGCCACCGTTGTCATCGAGGTGGGCGTCGACGTGCCCGAGGCGACGGCGATCGTGATCGAAGACGCATGGCGCTTCGGACTGGCCCAACTCCACCAGCTCCGTGGCCGCGTCGGCCGTTCGGACCTCGCGAGTTACTGCTACCTGCTCGGCGAGCCCCCGTCGCCAGACGGTGTCACCCGCCTTGAGGCCCTCGTCGAATCGACCGACGGCTTCGTCCTGGCCGAGGTGGACCTCGCGCTGCGTGGGGAGGGCACGATCCTCGGGTCTCGCCAACGCGGGCCCAGTGACCTGCGACTCGCGTCGCTGACGCGCGATGGTGACCTGCTCGAGGCCGCCCACGACGTCGCGGGCCGCCTCGTCACCGACGATCTCGCCGATCAACCCGCACTGGTCGATGAGTTGCGCCTCTTCGTGGACGCCGATGAGGCCGAGTACTTGTTCAAGTCGTGATAGCACGTAGCCTGAGTGGGTGCGAGTAATCGGTGGTGTGGCCCGTGGTCGGCCGCTCAAGGCCAAGATCCCCTCGACGGTTCGCCCGACGACCGACTACGCCCGTGAAGCGATCTTCTCGATGCTCGAGAGCCGAGGCGGCTTGAGCGGGTTGATCGTGGCGGACCTCTACTGCGGTTCGGGCGCGATGGGGATCGAAGCCCTGTCGCGAGGGGCGGCCCAGGTGTACTTCGTCGACGCCGACCCCGAGTGCCTGAACGCCGCTCGGACGAACTTGGCGCCACTCGGTCTCACCGGCGAGGCCCATTTCGTGCGCACCAGCCTGCCGGGATGGCGGCCACCGCTCGCCTTTGACCTGATCGTCGCCGATCCGCCGTACGGCCCGTTGGACGTCGCCGCGCTACTGGAAACCGTACTCGCCGAGCGCGTCATCATTGAGAATGACCGGTACGCCGACGCCCCCTCGGGCTGGACGGTCACCAAAACCAAGCACTACGGCACTACGCTCGTAACGATGTTGGAACCGAGCGAGCAAGGGGCCCCATGACAGTCGGTCTCATCCCAGGTTCCTTCGATCCGTTTCACAACGGGCATCTGGAGGTCGTCGAGCGGGCGTCGCATATCTTCGACGAGATTGTCGTCGCCGCGATCCGCAATCCCCAGAAGTCCGAGCCAATGTTCGACCTGGACGAGCGACGCGAGATGATCGCCGAGAGTTGTGCGCACATCAAGTCCGTGCGGATCGTGTCGATCTCGACACTCCTGGTCGACGTGGCTAAAGATGTCGAGGCGACCGCAATCGTGAAGGGACTGCGGGCCGTGTCGGACTTCGAGAGCGAGTTGCAGATGGCTCAGATGAACCGTTCACTGTCGGGCGTCGAGACCCTTTTCATCCCGACGAGTTCGAACCACTCCTTCATTGCGTCGCGGCTGTTGCGCGAGGTGGCCCGCTACGGTGGCAACGTTGACGCCTTCGTGCCGGCCTGCGTCGCGGTGCGACTCCGAGCGAAGATGGAGGCACAGCGGTGACGTCCTTTGACGGGTACGACCCCGACGAGTTTTCAGCCGAACCCGCTCGGCACGCGCGTCGCGACATCGAAGCCGATCTTCGTCAGTTGATAGACCTGATCAGTGCGGCGAAACAGATGCCGCTGTCCAATTCGGCGCTCATTCCGCGCGAAGAGGTTCTCGGGCTCTTGGACGACGCCCTGCGCGATCTGCCCGACGAGATCCGTGAGGCGCGCTGGGCACTGCGTGACCGTGAGGAACTCATGGCCGCCGAGATGCACAAGGCGCAGCAACTCATGGACCAGGTCCGCGCCGAGGCCGCGCGCATGGTCGACAAGACCGAGATCGTGCGCCAGTCGCGATTGAAGGCCGATCAGATCATCGCCGATGCCCAGGCCCAGGCGCGCCAGATGATCAACCAGTCCGAGGACTTCATCGACGGCAAGCTCGGCAACTTCGAGATCGTGCTCGAGCGGCTCCTAAAGACCACCCGCTCGGGGCGCGAGCGGCTGAGCTCCCAGGGTCTGCCGACCTCGCTGCTCGATACACGCGCCACTGAGAGCGACTTCTTGAGCCCCGAGCCCGCGCCGGCGCCGCCCGAGGCGCCGGCTCCGGCCGATTCGTCCTTTTTCGACCAGGACGCCATCTAGGGCCGTGGCCTCGCCGTATCTCGTCGCCATCTCGCAGTTGGTGCGTAACAGCCCCGCCACGATGTCAGTCGCCTTTGAGGCGCCCTTTGACGAGGCGCGCGAGTTCGAGCCCCGCGGCGCGGGGGAGACCGACGTGGCCCCCGACGCCCCCGTGCGGGTGACGCTTCGACTCGAGAGTTTCAGCGGTGGACTGCGCGCCACGGGTACCGTGACGGCGCCGTGGTTCGGGTTCTGTCGACGGTGCTCCAAACCCATCGAGGGTCAGGTGGAGGCGACGATCGACGAGCGCTTCGTGCTCGAACGGGGGCCCGAGGACGACCTGGCGTACCTCTACGAGCACGACGAGGTCGACCTCGCCCCGTTGGTGCACGATGCGGTTTTCCTCGAACTCCCGCTGGCGCCGGTCTGTCGCGACGACTGCCGGGGTTTATGCCCCTACTGTGGAATCGACCGGAACGAGGCGTCCTGCGACTGTCGCGCGCCATCAGACTCGCGCTGGGCTACACTTGACGGACTTCGATTCGCGGACGAGTCCGACGAATCGAGCACCGAGTGACGGCTCGGCCGCTCAAAGCGAAAGAGATGATCGATGGCTGTACCCAAGAGGAAGACAAGTAAGGCCCGGACCCGGAGTCGCCGCGCGGCCAACTGGCGCCTCGAGCGCCCGGCACGCAGCGTGTGCCCGCAGTGCGCGACGGCCAAGCTGCCCCACATCGTGTGCCCCAACTGCGGTTGGTACAAGGGTCGAGTCGCCGTCGAGGTCAACTGAGTTGGCGCTGCCCATCGCACTGGACGCGATGGGCGGTGATTTCGCACCGGCCGAG
>JAJZSM010000135.1 GCA_021849765.1 Actinomycetes bacterium
CAGGTGCGCGCCATCGACGACGAGACGGACTGGCTCCACGTCGACGTGATGGACGGCCACTTCGTGCCGAACGTGTCGATCGGACCGCCGGTCGTGACGTCGCTGCGACGCTACAGCGACCGTTTCTTCGACTGTCACCTGATGATGACCGAACCTGGTCGGTACTTCGAGGCCTTCAAGGTCGCCGGGGCGGATGGGTGCACGATCCACGTCGAGATCGGCGACAGCGCGGCGCTGCTTGCCGAGGCCCGCGCGGTCGGGGTGCGCGTTGGCCTGGCGGCCAACCCGGACACACCCTTCGCCGCAGTGGCACCCTTTCTCGGTCAGATCGACCTGTTGCTCTTGATGACGGTGTTCCCGGGCTTCGGCGGGCAATCGTTCATCGGCGAGGTCATGGACAAGGTGATCGAAGCACGGCGCGAGATCGAGACGCAAGGTGTGGCCGTGGACCTCGAGGTCGACGGGGGGATCGATGAGCGCACGGGGCCGGTGGCGGTGGCTGCCGGAGCAAACGTGCTCGTGGCCGGCTCGGCGATCTTTTCGCGGCCCGACCCCCTAGCGGCCGCCCGATCCCTGCGACGGGTGGCGACAAACGCGTGATCAATGTCGAGGAGCTCATGACCCGCGCTGTGGCCGAGGGAGAGAAGGCCCGTTACCACGCGCCGCCGAACCCCTGGGTCGGCGCAGTGGTGGTCGATGCGCGCGGTCGCATCGTCGGAATCGGGCACACGCAGGTCCCCGGCGACGCCCACGCCGAAGTGGTCGCGTTGCGCGATGCCGGTTCGACGGCGCGCGGGGCCACCCTCGTCGTGACGCTGGAACCTTGCAGCCACACGGGTCGCACGGGTCCGTGCACGGAGGCGATCATCGAGGCCGGGATCTCGAGCGTGGTCGTGGGTACTCTCGACCCAGACCCTCGCGTGGCCGGCAGCGGGGCGCAAGCGTTGCGCGACGCGGGCGTCGAGGTGAGTGTGGGCGTTGCGGAGTCGGTGGTGCGCGAGCAGCTCGCCGCCTATCTGTGGCATCGCGAGACCGGGCGCCCCTACGTGGTCTTGAAGGTCGCGGCGACCCTCGACGGCGTCGTTTCGATGCAGGACGGCTCGAGTCAGTGGATCACCGGTGAGGCGGCTCGTCGAGACGCCCACGTGCTGCGTGCTCGGAGCCAGGCGATCATCGTCGGCGCGGGAACGGTGCGACGCGACGACCCACGCTTGACGGCCCGGCTCGACGGCGTAGTCCTCGAGCCCTTGCGGGTGGTACTCGGTCACGCGCCGAGTGACGCGAAGGTGCGTCCGTGTTGGGAACGCTCGGGTGACATCGGCGTGGTGCTCGATGAACTCGGGGCGAACGGTGTGTTGCAGGCACTCGTCGAAGGTGGGCCGAAGACGGCGAGCGCCTTTATCGCCGCGGGAGTCGTGAACCGGGTCGTCTGGTACGCGGCCCCGGCCCTGGCGGGATCGTCGGGAACGGTCAGCGCGTTCGTCGACGTGACGACGTCCACAATCGGAGACCTGCGTCGGGGTCGATTGGTGGATGTGCGCGTCGTGGGTGAAGATGTGCGTATCGAATTGGAGGTCTAGTGGCGTTATCGACGATAGAAGAGGCGGTTCGCGCCATTCGCGAAGGCGGGATGGTTGTCGTCGTGGACGACGAGGACCGCGAGAATGAGGGCGATCTGATCATGGCGGCCGAGGACGTGACGGCCGAGTCCATGGCCTTCTACCTCGAGCACACCTCGGGTGTGTTTTGCGTTCCGCTCGAGTCGGCCCGGGCCGATGAGCTCGACCTGCCCTTGATGGTGGTGGCGAACACCGAGGCTCAGCGCACGGCCTTCACCGTGACCGTCGACTACCGACACGGCACCACGACGGGCATATCGGCGCACGACCGCGCCGCGACCATCCGTGCGCTCATCGACCCCGAGACGCGTGCGAGCGACCTCAACCGGCCCGGACACATCTTTCCGTTGCGCTACCGGCCGGGCGGCGTCCTGAAGCGAGCCGGACACACCGAAGCCACCGTCGACCTGTGTCGGCTGGCGGGCAAGTCGCCGTCGGGCGTGTTGTGCGAGATCGTGAGCGCCGACAAGTCGGACATGGCTCGCCTGCCCGAGTTGGAGGCGTTCGCCGAACGTCACCACTTGCCTATCGTGTCAATCGCGGACCTTATCCGCTACCGCCGCCACCACGAGAAACTCGTCAAGCGCATCGCGGAGGCCGCCCTGCCGACGGAGTTCGGCAACTTCCAGGCCGTGGTCTTCGAGTCGATCCTGGATGGCGAGCAACACCTCGCGCTGGTCTACGGCGACATCGAGTCGGTACCGAACGTCTTGGTGCGCGTGCACTCGGAGTGCCTGACGGGAGACGTGCTCGGTTCGCTGCGCTGTGACTGCGGACCTCAGCTGCAGGCCGCCATGATGAAGATCGCGGCCGAAGGGGCCGGTGTTGTCGTCTATCTGCGTGGACACGAGGGACGGGGCATCGGCCTCGGTCACAAAATCCGCGCCTACGCGCTCCAAGAGAACGGCCATGACACGGTCGACGCGAATCTCGAGCTGGGCCTGCCAGTGGACTCGCGCGAATACGGCATCGGTGCTCAGATCCTGGTGGATCTCGGGGTGAGCTCGATGCGCCTCATGACCAACAACCCGAGCAAGTACGGCGGACTCGAGGGGTTCGGTCTCAATATCGTCGAGCGGGTACCGATCGAGAGCACGCCGACGCCGTACAACATCGACTACCTGCGCACTAAGCGCGAGCGCATGGGACACCTGTTGGGGGGACTCGATGACGTCGAGTGAACAGACCGAGTTCGACCCGCTTCGCGGCGAGGCGATCCGAGGCGTCGTCGGGACGTACCTGGAAGGCGGCCACGACGGACGTGGTCTGCGTATCGCGATCGTGGCCGGTCGGTTCAACGGCGGAATCACCACACGGTTGATCGACGGCGCGTTGGCGACGCTCGACGAGGCCGGGGTCTCGCGTTCGGACATCTCCGTGGCGTGGGTGCCTGGTGCGTACGAGATTCCGATGATGGCGCTCGCCTTCGCCGACGGACCGTTCCCGGTTGACGCGGTGATCACGCTTGGTGCGGTGATCCGAGGTGACACCGGGCACTATGACATCGTGGCCGGTGAGAGCGCCCGGGGCGTGCAGGATGTGCAGTTGACCACCGGGGTTCCGGTGGTCTTCGGAGTGCTCACGACCAACACGGTCGAACAGGCCCTGGAGCGTTCGCTGCCCGACGCGACCAATAAGGGGCGAGAGGCGGCCTTGACGGCGCTGGAAATGGTGTCGCTCCTGCGCCAGCGATCGGGTCGATGAGGATCGAGGGAGTGGTCGTCGGGTTCGACGACCACCGGGGTGACGGCTGGATCGAGCAGGATGGCGATCGGTGGTACTTCCACTGCGTCGCCATCGCAGACGGCAGTCGCCACGTCGACAACGGACTCGAGGTGATCGGGATTCGAGTCGTTGGTCACCGTGGCGTCGACGAGGTCAGCGACGTGCGACCCCGTCGTTAGTGGGCGTCGGTGGTGCTGGCCGCGCGCACGTAGACCTGTTGGACCTCGGCGAGGGCGCTGCGGTACAGACCGACGTGCTCGCCGAGCCGATCGCCCCCGGCTTGGATCATGGCACTGACGACGTCAATGGCCAGTTGCGCCGCGGGCAGGTTGGGTGGCGTGTCCGCTAAGTGTACCGCCGCCAATTGGATCATGTGGAAGAGGTGGTTGCCGAGTATGACGTCGACGGGGGTGGAGCGAATCCACTGGATCTCGTCGGCGGCGCCGTTGTCGTCGCTCATGGTTCCACGGTAGCGGTCGGCGCGGCTCGACACCGAAGGCACCGGGCCGGCCGTGGCGGCGAAGTGCGTGCACCACGCTTGGACCCGGCCACCCGTGTCGGGCAACGGGGTTAGGGGATTGGCCCGACGGTGGCCCGCAGCGTCGGCTCGATCGGCGACTCGGCGATGAGGTTGCCGATCCTGGCGGAGGGACCGGCGCAGCGGTCCAGTGCCACGCGCAGAACGAGGGTGTGGGCGCTCCGAGCGCCGGGCAGGGTCACGGCGATGCGTCGACTCGTCGCGGTGTAGCCCGTGTAGCACGCGATCTGTGCGAAGAAGACGTAGCCCGACCGACCGGGCGCGACGACGAAGGGCGGAGGGACCACGGTCGCCATTGGCCAGCCGCCGGTCGCGTGGTGGACGAGCCGAAAGGGTAGGGGAGTGCCGTGTCGATCGAGCGCGACGATGCCGACGTAGCCGTGCAGCGTGCAGGACGTGGACGAGGTGTTCGTGATCAGAATCGCGCGTGCCTCCTCCTGAGTCGCGCCGCCGACGTAGGGTCCGTTGGCGACCGTGACCGCATCGTTGTGGCACGCGGCTGACGCGGGGTGTGAAAGAACGAGTCGCGTCCCGCGCGTAGTGCGCGACACGGTCGCAGCGAGGATCACACCCGCGACCAGGAACACGATGACCGTGGCACCGGTGAGCCGTCGCCCAACGGGGTGCGTGGTCGCGCTCCTCGAGCCAGCTCGAGTGACACGGTCAGCCGAGCCCGCGTCGAGCAGTCTCACGTCGGCGCCTCGGGAGCGATGATCGAGATCGACCCCACGGCGCTGAGCCTACTGACGCCGGGGCCGTCAGGGGCGTAGTGGTCAGTGGCGCCGTCCCACGGGCAGACCACCGGTAGAGGCGTGTGTAAGTCCAGGTAAACCCCTAAAAATGACGACGCGTCCCTTCGCATCACGTCGGCGGCGGCGTTGGAACCCATCACGACCGGCCGGGTCGCGGCCGTCGTGGGTGTGGGCCGCACGTAAGACGCGGTCGTCGCGTGCGCCGCTCTGCTAGCCTTGTCAGGCAGTTCACAGCAAGAGAGGTTGGCGACGCCAACGTCCACCTGGGTATGAGTAGTACGCCGGGTCTAGAGTCTCCGCCTCGCTTGCCGTGGCGACGCCACGGCGTCGCGTAGAGCAAGGAGATGCTTATCGCAACAGGACCTGGAGACCACCGAGTCAATGAGCGTATTCGGGTAGAGA
>JAJZSM010000136.1:0-2734 GCA_021849765.1 Actinomycetes bacterium
CAACCTTGGGACAGGAACCACTAGGGAGTTGTGGCGGAACCGCGACGCCCCGGTGTGGCTGGCGAACAGTTGGGTTGGACCCCGTGGGGCCGAGCAGAGATGGGAGGCCTGATGCGCCTAGGTGAGCGTCGCCTCGTACGGGTGACCGGCACTGCCTCACCGTGTGATGCCTGCCCTACTCCTTCACCAACCAACTGTGCCGTGGGAGGAAACTGGTTTAGGCTTTCTCACTACTTGCCGTGATCGGCAGACGAAATGGAGAAGTGCCGTATGGATGTGCCAGTTGGGGACGTGCGCGAATGCCACTGGTGGCGACCGCTCAAGGTCGCCTTCGTGGGCGGAGAGCACGATCCCTTGCCGATGACGACGTTCCGAGCCCGGCTCGTGGAGTCGTTTCGCGACCAGGGACACACCATCGTGACCACTGACGAGGCGACTATCGATCTGCTCATCGATAGCGTGACGATTCCGGATGGACCCGATCCTCTCGCGACGCGCGTCCCCGAGCGATCCCAACCACTGATGCTGACAGTCACGAAGGACTATCACCTAAGTCGTCGTCCGCATAATTTGGCCGTCCTCGTCGGCGTCAGAGAGTCACTGCGAACCTGGCCTCACGTTGACGTGGTGTCCACCGCGCGGGTCACCATGGCCAAGATCGGCTCACCGAAGATCGTCTTCGTGTCCGGCCCCGAGGCGGACGAGGTCACCTACTGCACCCTCGAAGGGGGTCACCCCACGGAGACCCACGCGAACGTTGACGGGCTCCGTGATCGGCTCGTGACGAGTGCCAGTGCCCACGAGGTCGGCGCGCAGTTCGACGTCCACAGCGACGCCATCTCAGAGGCGACGTGGAACCAGACCACGACTCCCGATGACATCGTCCGCGCTGGCCGCCGAATGGATCAACTGGGACTGCTGCCGCGGCCGCAGCAGATCTCGGACTACGTGTCGGCCCCGATGGCCCGGGTGTACCAAAGGTACCTGGGCCTCAGCGGGTTCAGCGAAGGCATGCTGTTCGCCGTCGACCCGCTGACGCAGACCACGATGGTGACGGCGTCGGGTAGTTGGGACGTCGACAAGCGGGCGCTGAGCCGTGACGAGGTCACCGCGCTGTCCGGGGTCACCGGGGGGCGCGTGCAAGTTCAGGCACCCAGCGGCGTACGGCCCAAGGGGCCGTCGGTCGAGGCCCTCGAGGTGCTGTCGCTCCTCGAGGTCACACCGCGGGTCCGGCTGTCGCCCGACGGGGCCGGCGGCTGGCATCTCGACCCCGAGGGCGAGACCGAGGTGCCGATCATCCGCTCCGGCATCCACGCTCACGTCGGCGTGGTGTCCGCCGACGACAGCGTCGTCGAGACCATTGAGCCTGATCGACGAAACTATCCCTACGGCTTCGGCTGCGGCACGGACCTGATGTGCGAGGTGGCCCGCAGCACCGTCGAGCGCTCGTCCGCGATCAATGATCCACGCGATCGCCGGCGCTTCGTGCGGTGGCCGATGCTGTACCACGGCGAGATGGTCATCGAACTCTGGAAGGACGGGTCCGAGAGCCTCACGTTCGACGGCCTCCTCGACCTGTTCGACGAGACCACGGGACCCGCCATCAACTTCCGCTCCGATCACATTGACCAGCCGCGTTGACGACTGGCCGGCGTCCGAGAGCCGATCTCGCGGGCCGGTGGGACGCTGTCTCGCGTGGCGATCATCACGCGACACGCTCGCGCAACCGCGACCGTGCTCGCTGCGCGTGGTGCACGCCACACGGGTCACTCGGCGAAATCGCGTGACCGGTACCTCTGCGCACGAGAGGCCGAGGAAGCGATGACCCAGGACGCGCCGGGGTCGTCGGCTCGCTACCTCGCAAAGTGGGAGTTGGGGGACGTGCGGGGCGTCGTCGTGGTGGTCGACGTCCTACGGGCCTTCACGACCGCCGCGTACGCGTTCGCGTCCGGCGCGTCGGCCATCTGGCTCGTCGGTACGGTGGCCGAGGCCCTCGCCATGGCCCGCGAACTACCGGGCGGCCTCACCATGGGAGAGGATCACGGCCGGCGACCGGAGGGATTCGACTTCTCGAACTCACCCGTCGAGGTGGCGAACGCCGATCTCGACGGGCGGGTGCTCGTGCAGCGCACCTCAGCGGGCACCCAAGGCGCACTCGCCGCCACGGGCGCCGAGCGACTGTTCGCCGCCAGCCTGGTCTGCGCCTCGGCCACGGCGACGGCGATCGCCGAAACCGGCCCTGGAGCGCCCACCTACGTGATCACTGGACGCTTCCCCGACGCGCCGGACGGCGGCGACGACGACCTCGCCACCGCGCAGCCCATCGAGCGGGCTCGCCTGGGAGAGCCACTCAACATCGCGGACACGAGAGACGCCGTCGCTCATTCAGCCTGGGCTGGTCGAATGGCCCAGATGGACGTCGGCGACGTCCATCCCGACGACATCGCCTACTCGGTCGACGTCGATCGATTCGACTTCGCGATGGAGGTGCAACGGGTGGGCTCCCGTCTCCGCCTCCTGGCCCGTGCGGTGCGCTGAGGCCGTCGACCACCTGACGCCTGCCACCCACTCACGGCTCGGACTCGATGAGTTCGTCGCTCGCCGGATCCGCGCACCGGCACCGGTCCGAGCGACGCGACGGACGTGAGATCGCCGCCAACGAGCCGGACGGTCGACCAGGCCACGTCGGATGATGATGCCCTCCCCGGCCGTCGAGGTCACCCTGCGCCCCAGT
>JAJZSM010000136.1:2744-5031 GCA_021849765.1 Actinomycetes bacterium
AGTGGTCGGTGGCCGTAGAGAGTACCCATGTCCGTCGGCCCACCGGATCGTGACGACCACTTCTACCTCGCGTCAGGCTGCGCCGATGCCCGGTCGGGCCCGGAGCCTCATGGTCGAGTCGAGGCACACCATTCCAGCCAAGGATCTCATCCCCCACGGGGCGCACCAACTGGTCTTCAGCCAACCATCATGTCCGGGGCTTTCAACTAGCCCGAGTCGTACTCCCCGGAGGGATCGACGTGAGACAACCGGTCACATCGTCGACGCGATCCGGGAACCTCACTGCCGTGTCAGCGGAAGTGAGGCAGTGCTCAGCGCGAACCGATCTCTCTCCGCTGACAGACACGAGAATGCCCCGAATGCGTCCGCCAGAGCGGACGACCGTTCGAGACATTGCTCAAGGTCAGTGCAGTACTCCAGACCTACGACAACGTGAAGAGGTTCTCGTCGATGCGGAAGATCCTGACTCCCTTTGGCGACCGGAGCGAAACGAAGCGGGGTTGACAGTGGTCACGGTCGCACACCAGGGTCACCTCGGTGGCCCAGACGTTCGCACCGTCGTCGTGCGGGTCACTCTCTCGACAGGGCAGCGAGACTCAGGGTGCCAGGCGCTGGGCGAGGTAGGCGAGCGAGAGGGGGTAGCGGTAGGCGATGGCGCCGTGACGTCCCTCGAACAACTCGAAGTGGACATCGGTGACTCCGACGGACCCGAGGGCGGCGGCGAAGGCCTGCGCGCCGAGATCCAGGTAGTACTCGTCGGACCGCCCGGCGTCCACCCAGATGGCCCGCAGCCCCCGGAGCGCATCAGCGTGTTCGGGAACCATCCGAACCGGATCCCACGCCAACCATCGACGCCAGACATCCTCGACCGGCACACCAGTCACCGGATCGAACGGAAGCATCGGTGCACCGTCCGGTCCCGCCGAGAAACAGGCGGCCACGCCGTAGAGGCCCAGCAGCGTGGCGTCAGCCGGGTGGCTGAAGGGTTCACGCTGGCGAAAGTCCTCCCACCAGCGCTCGATCGAGCCGTCGAAGGAACGCAGGTGTCGCGCCGCGGGCCCGAAATCACGCAGGTAGCTCAGCTCGTAGAGCGCATCCCCGGCGTGAGACGCTAGGCCGCCGAAGAGATCCGGGCGCAGCATCGGCGTGATCATCGCCCCGAACCCACCGCTCGACTTGCCCTGGATGCCCCGGTGAGCCGCGTCGGGCAGAGTCCGGTAGCGGGCGTCGACGAAGCCGACCACGTCCTCGCAGAGGTAGCTGTGGTAGCGACCGGTCCCCAGTGAGTCGACGTACTGCGAGCCGCCGTAGGTGGTCCAGGCGTCGACGAAGACCACCAGGGCTGGCGGGACCCGACCGGAGGCGAACAACTCGTCGACCGCCTCGGGGTAGGTCGGCACGAAGGGGTGTCGGTTGCCCCACGCGGTGATCGTCCCCGTGAAGCCCTGGATCACGTAGATCACCGGGTAGCGCCGAGTCGAGTCGTCGTCGTAGCCGGGGGGCAGGTACACCCACAGCGGTCGTTCGGCCGGGTCGCCCAGCGGGTTGCCCTCCAGCGCGGCGCCGTGGATGACCTCCTGGCGCAGCGTCCCGACCAGCTCTCTCGGCCACGGAGCGCCCACCGGCCCACCCTAACTCGTTGTCCGAACGAGCCGACTACCCGTCCACCGACGCGCGTCGTGCGCCGACCACCGCGTCTCGGGAGCGGCTCGGAGTCACCTCGGGACAGGTCCGGAGCATCGCCCCCGGTGGTGCGACTCGCTTCGGGGCAAGGAGCCGAGCCACGACGAGATCAGGGGTGACCACCGGGCAGTCGAGGAGGACGACCACCACCACCGAGCGCCTGACGATCTCCGGCGGCGAGTGGGTCACCGCACGTGAAGGCAAAGGGCGCGCGACGGGTGACCGGCGCCATGAGAGTCGTCACCGACCACGGCGCGCGCGTAAGCACCTTCTCGCTCCGCGCGGTGCGGTGGGCCTCCAACAGCCGCACCTCCTCATCGTTCACTCGCAGCGCGGTCAGGAACTCGGTCGCACTCGTGGGAGAGCTCTCGCGCCACACGTCGCTCAACCCCCCGCGCACCGGCGCCGCCACGCCCGGGGGCAGCAGGTCGAGCGGATCGTCGGTGATGACCGACGGAGAGGAGTTCGCACCGCTCGTCCCCGCCGCGTCGTACTGCCACGTCGAGTGCTCCGCACCCCCCACGTCCTCGAGGTGGTGCCTCACGCCACTGACCCGCCACGCCCCGACTGGCGCGTATCGTCGACCACGGCTCAGCTCCATCTC
>JAJZSM010000137.1 GCA_021849765.1 Actinomycetes bacterium
CCCGCTCGGGCGCGCCGAAGCCCAAGGGTTGGCCGACGATCTCGCGCGCGGCACCAACAGCGCCGCGCACAACCAGGCGATGCTCGACCTCGGCGCCCAGTTCTGCACGGCTACGCCACGCTGCGAGACGTGCCCGGTGGCCCGACGATGCCGCTGGCGAACCGAGGGCGGCGTGGATCCCGCCTCGCGCAGCGCTGCCGTCTCGGTGCGACAGAGCGCATTTGCGGGCTCGGATCGCCAGGTGCGCGGTCGCATCGTCGCCGCGTTGCGCCAAGGGCCGGCCCCTCTCGAGGCCGTGGTGGCTCGGGTGTCAGCGACCCCCGAGCGCGTCGAACGGTTGGTTGCGTCCCTGGTCGCCGACGGACTGGTCGAGCATCGCGGCGACGCCGTTCGACTGGTCGGCGACCCGAGGGTACGGATCGGGTGAACGGCCCCGGTAGTGTCCCGATGTGACCACTCCCTCGATCAGCGACTTCAAGGAGGCGGTGGGCCGTTTTGCCACCGGTGTCGTCGTCGTGACCGCCCAGACGCCCGAGGGACCGGCCGGCTTCACCTGCCAGACCTTCGGCTCGCTCTCACTCGAGCCCCAGCTCGTGACCTTCGCCGCGGCCGTCGACGGCCGGTCGTGGCCGCTGGTGCGCGCGCACGGCATCGTGGGCATCAACATCCTGGCTGAGGGCCAGATCGAGGCGGCCCGTCGTTTCGCCACGAGGGGTGCGGACCGATTCGCCACGGGCGAGTGGACGACGGGACCGGCCGGCTCGCCGCTGCTCGTTGGCGCGATCGCGCACGTCGAAGGGCCGATCGTCGCGGTGCGCGCCCACGGCGATCACGAGGTGGCGATCGTGCGGGCCGACTACGTGGCGGCCCACGATGGCGAGCCCCTGGTCTTCTACCGCGCCGGCTTCAGCGCTCTCGCCTAGGGACTTCCAGTCACTACGCTTTTTCGTGGTGGGCCACCGTGGCCGGCCGCGACGCTGAAGCGGAGTGCGATGACCGTGGCGATTGCAGTGGTGGTGGCGCTCGTCGCCGTCAGCCTGATCGCGGTGGGCGCGTTGCGCTGGCGCAAGTACCGTCGCGACGAGCGTCGGCTCAGTTCCTCGGGCACCCTGCTCGGCCCGCCCCCGTCGCCCTACCAGCCCGCGAAGCGGTTCCGACTCCTTGACGGCGAGACGCCGACACCGCACCACGAGCCGGCCCCACTGCGCCTCGAGGCGTCCCACGAGTACGTGTTCGGCGAGGCGGAGCTGTCCAGTCCCGAAGAGCCCGCATCGATCGGACCCCACCGCCACGACGTGCAGTGGGCGTTGAACCGTTCGGCCCATCGCAGCCCCTTCGCGTACCGTCGTCGTCTGATCGTGGTGGCACTGGTCGTGGTCGCGCTGATCGTCGGCGCGCTGCTGGTGGCGCGCCACCCGTGGTCAAAGACGCCGTCGCAGTCGGGCGCGCCGGTGACCCACGCGGCACTGGCCAGTCCGCCGTGGTCGATCACGCCGGGCTCGCTCACGGTGACGCGCTTGGACCGCGGGTGACTCAGGCGTCGATCTCGCTGATGACGAAGGCGAGGATCTGGGCCTCGTCGTGCCAGGAGTCGTAGCGGCCGGACGGTCCACCGTGGCCCGCGCCCAGCTCGGTCTTGAGATAGGCGACGTTGTCGGGGTTGGCGTCACGCAGCCGCAGCACCCACTTGGCCGGCTCCCAGAACCCGACCCGCGAGTCGTTGAGTCCGCCGGCCGCGAAGAGGTGGGGGTAGACCCTCGCGCTCCCGTCGTCATTGGTCGCCCGGACGTTGTCGTAGGGCGAGTACGACTTCATGGTCCGGTACGTCGTCGCGCTCGCGTCGGGATCGCCCCACTCCTCCCACTCGCCGACCGTGAGCGGGAGCGACGCGTCGAGCATCGTGGTCAACGCGTCCACGAAGGGCACTTCGGCCACGACGCATCGGAACAGCTCGGGCGCGAGGTTCATCACCGCCCCCATGAGCAGGCCCCCGGCGGAGCCGCCACGGATCGCGAGGCGCCGTGGCTCGGTCCAGCCGCCGTCGACCAGGTCGCGCGCCACGGCGACGAAGTCGCTGAAGGTGGTCGGCTTCTGGGCGAGTTTGCCCATCTCGTACCACGAGCGGCCCATCTCCCCGCCACCGCGCACGTGGGCGATGGCGAAGATGACGCCGCGCTCGAGCAGCGAGAGCCGGATGGACGAGAAGCCCGGGTCGATGGAGATCTCGTAGCTGCCGTACCCGTAGAGCAGCATGGGCGCCGGACCGACCGGGCGGATGGAGCCATCGTCGTGCTGGCGCACGACGTCGCGGCGCGCGACGATCGAGACGGGGATGCGCTGGCCGTCGCTGGCCTCGACCCAGTGGCGACCGGTGACGTAGGCGTCGCGGTCGTAGCCGCCCCGGACGATTTGGCGCTTGCGCACGAGCAACTCGTGGGTGGCGAGGTCGACGTCGGCGACGAAGACGGGCGTGACCATCGAGGTGATCGCCACGCGCAGCGAGTCCGAGTCGTACGTCGGGTTGACCCCGAGCGAGACCGTGCTCGGCCGATCGACCCCGTCGACCAGCCAGGATCGTTCGATGAGCCCCTCGCTGAGCGAGTCAGCGCCGTCGAGGGGGACGATGCGCACCGTCGCGCAGCCATCCTCGCGCTCGCTGATGGCCAGGCACGTGCTAAAGGCGTCGACGCCGTCGATCCGAATACCGGGTCGGTGCGCGACCAGCTCGCGCCACGCGTCGTCGGCGACGGGTCGTCCCAGCAGGCGGAAGTCGGTCGCGTCCTCGTTGGTGATCTTCAGCCACCAGCGCGTGCCGTCGGCGGCCACGAGGTGCTCGACGCCGTACTCGATGCCCGTCCGTCGCTCCTCGAGGACGAGCAGGGGGTCGGTCGGGCGGTCGGCCGCGAGGTAGCGGACCTCGGTCGTCGTGGAGGATGCGATCGAGAGCACGATCACCTCGTCGTCGCGCGAGCGACCGACCGAGACCGTGAACTGCGCGTCGTCCTCTTGGTAGATGAGCGAGTCCTCGACCGCATCAGTGCCGAGCCGGTGGCGCCAGACCTGCCACGGTCGCATGGCGTCGTCGACGCGGGTGTAGAAGAAGTAGTCGCTGGTACTCGACCAGGCGAAGCCGTAGTAGACGTCCTCGAGGGAGTCGGCGAGGGGGGCGGCGCCGGTGAGTGAGCGGACCGTGACGTGGTGTCGCTCGTTGCCCTCGAAGTCCACGCCGACCGCGACCCACGCGTCGTCGGGGCTCACGTCGAGCACCCCGACCGACAAGAAGTCGTGGCCCTGGGCCTCGTCGTTCTCGTCGAGGATCACCTGCTCGCCGGCGAACGTGGTGAGCGGGTCGACCACGGGCGGCGTGGGATCGTTGGCGTCGACCGGGACGCGACAGCTGATGGGGTAGTTCAGGCCCTCACGGGTTCGCTCGAAGTACCACCAGGCGCCGCGGCGAACCGGCACCGAGATGTCGGTCTCCTCGATACGCCGCTTGATCTCGTCAAAGAGCGTGGCCTCGAGCGGGGCGAGGTGCTCGAAGGACGAGGCGAGGTAGTCATTCTCCGCTCGCAGGTGCGCAATGACCTCGGGGTTGTCGCGATCCATGAGCCAGTAGTACGGGTCCTCGCGGGTGTCGCCGTGGCGGGTGATGGCAAAGGGTCGCTGGGGAACCGAAGGGGTGATTGGCACCGTCCCACTCTGCCAGTATTTTCTGACAGGGCGGGGACGGTAGTTAGTACTATGGGCATAGGGATAATGCCCAGAGGAGCGACATGACGATCGACAACTTGGATTTCAGTCGGTACCAGTTGGGATGGTCCGACGAGCAGATCCCCGTCTTCAAGCCCAAGAAGGGCATCAACGAAGCGATCGTGCGCGAGATGTCAGGGATCAAGAGCGAAGAGCCGTGGATGCGCGACTTCCGACTGGCCGCGCTCAAGCGCTTCGAGAAGAAGCCCATGCTGCCGTGGTTCGCCGACCGCATGCCCGACCTTGACTTCAACGACATCTACTACTACATCAAGCCGACCGAGGGCCGGGTCGACCGCTGGGAAGACCTGCCCGACGCCATCAAGACCACCTACGAGCGCCTCGGCATCCCCGAGGCCGAGCGCAAGTACCTCGCGGGCGTCACGGCGCAGTACGAGTCCGAGGTGGTCTTTCACCGCAATCGCGAGGACCTCGAGCGCCTCGGCGTGCTGTTCTGTGACATGGACACCGCGGTGCGCGAGTACCCCGACATCGTGCGCAAGTACTTCGGCACCGTCATCCCGCCCAACGACAACAAGTTCGCCGCGCTCAACTCGGCGGTCTGGAGTGGCGGGTCGTTCATCTACGTGCCCCCGGGCGTGAAAGTCGACCAGCCGTTGCAGGCCTACTTCCGCATCAACACCGAGAACATGGGCCAGTTCGAGCGCACGCTGATCATCGCCGACGAGGGGTCACAGGTCCACTACGTGGAGGGCTGTTCGGCGCCGGTGTACTCCACGGACTCGCTGCACTCGGCCGTCGTCGAACTCGTCGCGCTGCCGGGCTCGCGCATCACCTACACGACGATCCAGAACTGGTCGAACAACGTCTACAACCTGGTCACCAAGCGCGCGCGCGCCGAGGCCGAGGCCCACGTCGAGTGGATCGACGGCAACATCGGCTCGCGGCTCACGATGAAGTACCCGTCGGTGTACTTGATGGGCCCCAAGGCCTCGGGCGAGGTGCTGTCGGTCGCCTACGCGGGTCCGGGCCAGGTCCAAGACGCCGGGGCGAAGATGGTGCACGCCGCACCCGAGACGACCTCGACGATCGTGTCCAAGTCGATCTCCAAGGACGGCGGGCTCACGACGTACCGCGGACTGGTGAAGGTCGACGAGGGCGCGACCGGCGCGAAGAGCTTCGTGCGCTGTGACGCGCTGATCCTCGACGAGCTCTCGACGTCTGAGACCAAGCCCTACATGGAGGTCGACTTGGAC
>JAJZSM010000138.1 GCA_021849765.1 Actinomycetes bacterium
GGGGCTAGCGTGGTGTCTGGTCATCCCGCTCTCGGTCCACGACGAGGTGGTCGCGTCGATCGCCTTCGTGCGCGACCAGGCCACGCCCGGCTTTGGTCCGATGGAGTCGACCGCCGCCGATGAGATGGTATGGGGCGCGGCCACCACCATTGAACGACTCGACCTACGTCGTCAGACCGAGCGCGCGACCGCGGCCGCGAACCGCATGGCCGAACACCTCCGTTCACTCATTGACGCCTCGATCTCGCTGCAGGCGACAAGCGCGGATGCGCTCGCGAGCGAGACCGTCGAGCGAGCCCGTGAACTCTTCGACGCCGACACCGCTGTCCTGATCGATGACGGTCCACCACCTCGTGTAGTGCGAGCGGATCGGGGTGCGAATCCGATTGACACCGCGACGGTTCCCCAGGATGATGCGCGTGACGGGGCTTGGTACGAAGCGGGCTGGCTGGTAGCCACGGTACGTGATCCGTCGGGAAACCCGCGGGGCCGACTCGCTATCCGCCGCACCAATCCCATCCACGACGAGGATCTTGAGATCTTGACGCTGCTCGCCCAGACAGCGGCGACGACGCTGACCGCCGCCGAACTCACGGCGACCATCCGCGCGAGTGAGGCACGCTGGCGCGTTCTGGTCGACAGCGCCCCAATCGGCATCATCGAGGTCGACGATGAAGAACGCCTTCGTTGGTGGAACCGATCCGCCGCGACCATCTTCTCCTGGCCGGCACCGGCTGACGACGCGGTGGCGCCGCCGCTACCCCCCGCGGTACTCGCCGAATTGCGACCCCTCTGGGCTGAGGTCGCGAGTGGGGAGCTCCCACTCGCCCGCGAACTACGCGCCGTTGAGATTGGCGTGCGGCGACGTGATCTGTCGGTGTCGGCTCGCCGGTTGGCGAGCGGCGATGGCACCTCCGCCACGACGCTCACCCTCGTCGATGACATGACGGACCGCCGACAGATGCGCGAAGAACTCCGCCACGCCCACACCATGGAGATCCGCGGCCTTGTCGCTGGTTCGACGGTGCACGACTTCAACAACCTGCTCACCATCATCTCGGGCTACGGGGAACTGCTCGTAGAGGAACTCCCCGAAGGTCCGGCGCGCGAGGCTGCGACCGCCATCGTCGCCACCAGTGGACGCGCGTCGGCCCTGACCGGTCAGCTCCAGACGATCGGCCGTACCCAGCACCCCGATCCCGTGGTCGTGAATCCCGCCGCGGTGCTCGAATCCAACGCCGAGGTGATCGAACGAATCCTCGGCGAGGCGATCCTTCTCATCTGGTCGGTCCCGGCCGAGGCGGCCTACGTGCGCGTCGACGCCGACCAGTTCGAGCAGACATTGCTCAACCTCGTGATCAACGCCCGCGACGCGATGCCCGACGGGGGTGAGCTTCGCATCAGCCTCGACCGCGTCGACGGGAGCGAACTCGCTCGCCAACACCGCGTCGAACGTTCCGGGCCCTACGCCGTTCTCACGGTCACCGACTCAGGTACCGGGATGGACGAGGAGACCCTCGCCCACTGCTTCGACCCCCTCTTCACGACGAAGGGCCCCTTCGCCGGCACCGGTCTCGGCCTCGCCGCGGCGCGGCGGCTCATGGAAGAGAGCGGCGGCTCGATCATCGCCCGGTCGAGTCTCGGCGCCGGGTCGACCTTTGAACTGGTGCTGCCGGTCGTCGACGAACCGGCCCACGTGGCGCCGCTGGCCGCACCGGCCAATCCCGCGCCGGGCGCGGGCACCTTCGCCGGTGCGACCGTCCTCGTCGCCGAGGACGACGAGGCGCTGCGTCGGCTCATGGTCCAGGTGCTTCGCCGCAATGGCTACCGCGTGCTCGAGGCGGCCTCGGGCGAGACCGCCCTCGAACTGCTTGACGAATCGGTCGACCTCGTGGTGAGTGACGTCGTCATGGGGGAACTCTCCGGGGTGGACCTCGCGATGCGGCTCCCCGCCGATGGGTCGGCGCCGGCGATCCTCTTGGTCTCGGGTACGGCCGATCCTTCGATCCTCGATGTCCTGGCGCCGAGGACGTGTGACTTCCTCGCCAAACCCTTTCGCCCGAGCCAGTTGATCGAGCGGGTGATCGGCCTGCTCGTCAGACGCACCGCCAGTTATTAGTGGTGGTCACCGGGTTCGAACCGGTAGCCGACCCCGCGAATCGTCATAATCCAGCGCGGCTGGTCGGGGTCAGTCTCAATCTTCGCGCGCAGTCGCCGCACGTGCTCGGTAACCGTGGCTTCGTTCTGCCACTCGCCCGAGGACAACCAGACGTGCTCGAGTAGTTGCTGACGTGAGAAGACTTGGCGCGGCGACCTCGCAAGGAAGGCGAGGAGCGCAAACTCCTTGCTCGTCAGTTCTACCAGCGCACCACGGAGGATCACCTCGTAGGTGTGCTCGTTGATCGATAGGTCGCCGTATCGCAGGGTTGGCGCGCTTATCTCACGGTCCACAGCGTTCGAGCCGGCCCGGCGCAGCACCGACTCGATTCGCGCCGAGAGTTCACCGAGGGAGAAGGGCTTGACGATGTAGTCGTCCGCGCCCAGCTTCAGCCCAGCAATACGTTCGGATTCGAGACCGCGACCGGTGAGAAAGATGGTCGGCACGTCACTAATGAATCGCATCTCGCGCAGGATGTCACGACCATCCTCGTCGCCGAGCACGATGTCTAACAGCACGAGGTCGGGTTCGTCGGCCGCGACCGCGGAGAGGGTGGCGGCCCCGTCGCTCGTCGTCACGATCTTGTAGCCCTCACCGGCGAGGAACCGCTCGAGCATCGTCACGACGTCGGGATCGTCCTCAACGAGGAGGATCGTCGTCATCGGTTCACCGTCGACACCGCTGCTCGGCGACGAACCATCGCACGAGCGGGGATCGTTATTCGCTCACTCGACCACACACGCTGAGTCTACGAAACGCCCGAGCTCAGACACGGCCTCTTCCAACGAGACTTCCCGTTTCTGGCTTTCGCGGTGCGGTGTTGCCAGCCCTATAAATACGGCACGACATTCGTTGCCCACGTAAAACTCATCGCGGGAGGCGTGGACGAGGGCTTCTCGATCAGGTCGACGAAAGACCCCGAACCGTTGACGACCGCAAAGCCCACGCCCACTTCACAGGTAGCGGTCGTCAAGCCGACGCCGGGGTTGAAACCCGGATCCCAGCCGATTAACTCGTCACGATGAGCCCAGCAGCCGGCCGCGTGGCTCGAGGTACAGACCACATTCGAGGTCGCCGCCACGCTGCCACCCCAGCCGTCGTCGTACATCCAGATGTAGTCGGCGGCGAGCACCGAGAATCCGCCCGACCAGGCGCCACCCATCGCGGGGTAGCCCTGCTCGTCGTTGCTGACCGCGAAGCCCGCGGCCACCACGGGGTCCTGATTAGCAACAGCCGCACGTTGGGCTTCGGCGCTCAGCACCGCGTTGATGCCGAGGTACGGCGGTAAGCCACGCGCCGTGCGTTCGAGGTCGGCCACGACGAAGAGTTGCTGAGCGGTGGTGAGGCTGTACCAGTTGCTCGGCAGGGTCATCGGCCCGAGCTGTTCGATCGCGCGCGCATTATCGATCGCTTGGAGGATGAAGTTCGTGCAACCCGGGTTGTTCGTAAAGGTCGGCCACGTCATCGACGAAGTAAGACACGGGTTTGAACACGACCACGTCGACCCGTTCTGGGTGCACGGGCCCGCCTCAAGAAAGTTCGGGCTCGGTGCGATGTTGCCACTCGGGTTGAGGCGGGTGGCTAGCTTCGCCGCGGCTACCGCTGTGGCGGCCCCAATAGCCGGCCTCGACGCGACGGGCTTAGCCGAGGTCGCTCGCTTCGGCGGTGCCGCGGTGCGCGCCACCATCCGCGTGGCGACCGCGCGAGCGGTCGGCGCGATGTGACGAACCGGTGTCGTGTCGGAGGTCGCGGAATTCGCGGTGAGCTGGCCAGTCACGGCGAGAGCCGTCGTCGTCGGCGTCGACACCGATTCCCCTCTGGTGGTCGTGGACAGACGTGAGGTCGACAAGGTCCTGACTGACTTGGTGATGTCACCTTCGATGTTCACGGCCGAGACGGCTCGTGGCGTCACCCCGACGGTGGACTGGCTCACGGAGTTCCGGTTGGTCGTCGGCCGAACGACCGCGCCACCCACCACGGGGATGACGACGAGCACGTAGGTACCCAACCCCGACGCCACGACGGCAACAGCGAGTGCCGTGCGACGCACGAGCGCTCGAGCCGAAAACGTACCTGAAAAACGCTGCCCTTGCGTGTGATACTTCACAATCTCAAGTGTCGAAAACGAATCCCACGGAATCGTCTAGTGATTCTCAACTCCGGCACAACTCTCACGAGATTCGAGACCAGGCGGTCAACGCGCGTCGCGCTGTACGTATTCCTCTTGAAACGACGCGAAGCGTGATCATTCACCTACGCGAAATCCGCGCAGACTAGCGTCGGGGCGTGGCCCTGTCACGCAAGGGCATGCTAGAGAAGGGCCACCCCAGTGCGACTGGGACACTCCGCGAACGCGGGGCCTTCACCAGCATGACAGTCAAAATCGCCGTTTCCACCATCTTGTCGATGAATTGTCACTGAATTGTTTTCGTCGTGCGTTGAGCCTTGAGTATTGAGCCAGCGCCTCGCAGTGGCTCGCAAAACCGCAGTGCTACCATCGCTTTATCGCGACGGCTTGAGGCCTGCGCAGCGTAACGGGATAGTTGATGATTCTCTCTCTACTTGGTAGCTGGACGAGACGACGGCGGGTGAGCGAACGGCTCGCCCCGGCACCGACGCCCGCCGCCACCGCGGTGACCCTTCGCCACTCGCTGCAGCTGCGCCACGTCGACGCCGGGAGCTGCAACGGCTGTGAGCTGGAGATCGCCTCGGTCTTCGGACCGGTCTACGACGCCGAACGGATCGGGGCGCGACTGGTCGCCT
>JAJZSM010000139.1 GCA_021849765.1 Actinomycetes bacterium
CGGGCCGCGTCACTTCGGGCGGCTTCACTGGCCAGGGATGTCACGAGCCGAGTGATCCACGCATCGGTGTCGAGGGATTCACTGCGTATGCGGATGCCACCCGAGAGGTGGGACACCGAGCAACGAAGTTGTGCGCCGTCCACCGTCGCCTCGAAGTGTTCGTCACCGATCATGATCCGAACCGACGCGATGTCGTGGGACTTGCGGAAGCGCCCACCGGCGAGTGTCGTCTCGATGCGATTGCCGAGGGCGTCGGCCAGACCAACGACGAGCGCGGCGAGCAGCGCCTGGACGTCGGAGCCGTTCGCACGCAACGTCGACGCGGCCAGGGCGAGGTCGAACGATTCGTCAGCGGAAGCCACGCGGCGACCTTATCGCCCCCGGCCCCGACGCCGTCGGTCACTGTTCGGACAGGATCGCCTCGAGTTCGGCGAGCGGGTCGCGAACTACGGGCCCCCGCACCTCGACCACGGCGCGCACGATGGTCCCGGTGAAGGGGAACGGCGCCCCGTAGTCGGCACCGACCGCTGGTCCGAGCTCGTATCCGCAGGTGAGGCCGGCCCCGACGCCGTTGAACCCCGATGGCGTGAAGCGGGGGATGACGCCCGAGGCCACGACGGCCCCATCGACCGCGATCGTGCCGGTACCGCCGAGCCCCTCGTCCTTCACGAACTCGTAGACCACCTGGTGGCGACCGGTGCCGAGGGGTTGATCGGCGGTAACGACGTGGCGTTGCTTGCCGTAGAGGTTGTGCACGTAGCGCACCCGCTCGTCGATGAGGTGCAGCGACCACCCGCCGAGCGCCGAGCCGAGGGCGAGGAGCACGCCGTTGGCCCCGCCTTCGGGGATCTCGAGGTCAACGACCAGCGAGTGGGACCGGTTGCGCACGTTGACCGCGACCGGTTCGGGGACCGGCGATCCGCCGGGGAAGTAGCGGTATCGATCGCGCGGCGGGAATCGGCTGGGCTTGGGGTGGACCAACGCCCACAAGACGCGGTTGTCGAGGGGTAGGACGTCGTTGCGCTCGGCGCGGCGGGAATAGCGGGGGATCAGCGTGTTGCACCACCCGGGCCGTTCGTGGGCGAGGTCGGTCGTCTCGGTCGGATCGGCGATGACGTCATAGAGCTCCCACACGTCGTTCTCGAACGCGTCGTTCGGATTCTGATCGTCGTAGAGCGGTCCGACCGGATGGAAGGCGACCGCTTTCCAGCCCCGGTGGTAGAGCGCCCGCGAACCGAACATTTCGAAGTACTGGGTCTCGTGTCGCTCGGGGGCGTCGGCCGCACCACTCGCGAGCAGGTAGGCGAAGCTCACCCCGTCGATGAGGCTCTGCGCCGTGCCGTCGATCGCGTCTGGTGGCGCGATGTTCACCAGTTCGAGCACCGTGGGGGCGACGTCGATGGCGTGGGTGAACTGGTGGCGGATGGCGCCCTCGTCGACGTGTCCCGGCCAGCGCACGATACAGGGGTCAGCCACGCCACCCTCGTGGACCTCACGCTTCCAGCGGCGAAACGGCGTGTTGCCGGCCATCGTCCAGCCCCAGGGATAGTTGTTGTGCGTGAGCGGTCCGCCAATCTCGTCGATCCGCGCCAACATCTCGGCCGAGTCGGCGGGGTCTAGGTTGGTCAGCCGTACGTCGTTGATCGAGCCGTCGGCACCGCCTTCGGCGCTCGCGCCGTTGTCCGAGACGAGGACCACGATGGTGTTGTCGGTCTCGCCGAGGTCGTCGATGAACGCAAGGATGCGGCCGATCTGCTCGTCGGCGTGGCTCAAGAACCCGGCGTACGACTCCATGAAGCGTGCGGCGACCCGGCGCTCGTCGGGCGCGAGGTCGGCCCACGGTCGTACCCACGACGGACGGGGTGACAGCGTCGCGGTATCCGTGACGAGTCCGAGGGATCGTTGCCGGGCGAAGGTCCGTTCACGCCAGACGTCCCAGCCCTCGTCGAACTGGCCGTGGTATCGCTCACGCCAGTGCGGTGGCGGCTGGTGGGGGGAGTGGCAGGCGCCAGTGGCGACGTACAAGAAGAAGGGCTGTTTCGCGTCGACGGCTCGCAGGTCGCCGAGGTAGGCGATCGCGTGATCGGCGAGGTCCTCGCTCAGGTGGTAGCCGCTCTCGTAGGAGCCGGGGGGTCGTACCGCGTGGTTGTCCTCGAAGAGGGCGGGGTTGAACTGATGGGTCTCGCCGCCGTGGAATCCGTACCATCGGTCAAAGCCCCTCGCGAGGGGCCAGGTCGAGCGGGGTCCGGCCATGCTCGTCTCGTCCTCGGGCGTGAGGTGCCACTTGCCGACCGCGTAGGTGGCGTAGCCGCGCTCGCGCAGGATCTCGGAGAGAAAGCCGTTCTCCTTCGGTGGTCGGCCGTAGTACCCGGGGTAGCCCACCGCGAGATCGGCGACGCGACCCATCGCACTGCGGTGATGGTTCCGACCCGTGAGTAGGCAGGCGCGGGTGGGAGAACAGAGCGACGTCGTGTGAAAGTTGGCGAATCGAAGTCCGCCCGACGCCAGTTCGTCGATGGTCGGTGTCTCGATGTCCGAGCCGTAGCAACCCAACTGGGCGAAGCCGACGTCGTCGAGCACGACGAGCACAACGTTCGCCGACCCGTCCGGCGCGCTCGGAGTCTCGGGCCACCACGGCGTCGAGTCGCGCCAGTCGCGCCCAATCCGACCACCAAACGTCGAGGACATCGTTCCCTCCCGCGCCGCACGAACACTCGTCACACTAGGTCTGCGGCGACGGTGCGCAGACCAGCCACTCGATAGGTTGGGTTCGATGTCCTCGTTCGCCACCGAACAACGCCGAGTCTGGATCCGGTGGGCGCTCGGCGTCGTGGTCGGGGTCGTCGTGATAGCGCTTCTCATTGCGCGTCGCGGCGAGCTCGCGGGCATGTCCTCGCGGATTGCAACGATCTCGGTACCCTTGGCAGCGCTCGCGATTCTCGCGGAGGGCGCCTCACTGCTCTCGTACGCGCTCGCGCAGCGACGCGTGCTCGCCGTGGGAAAGCGGCTCAGCTTGGGCGGGCTCTTCGCGCTCACCATCGCCAACGACGCGATCGCACTCAGTGTGCCCGGCGAACCTGCGGTCTCGAGCGTCTATCGGTATCGCTACTACCGACGTCACGGCGTTGATTCAGCGGTCGCCGGGTGGGCGATTCTGACTCTTATGATCGCCCAGGCGGTGGCGATGAGCCTGGTGATCCTCATTGGCATCGTCGTCGCGCTGACAACGAGTGCGCACGTCCCCGGACTCGCGGCGACCTTCGCGCTGCTCGTGATCGTGCTCGGTGTTGGCGCACTCCTCATGCGACGCAACGCGATGATCCGCTTGCTCGAGACGCTCCTGCGCGTCCTCCGTCGGCTGACTGGGCGTCCACGAGGGGACCTGTCGGCGCGCGTCGACCGACTCTTCGCCGAGATGTACGCCGTCCACCTGTCTCGGCGGGGTTACGTGACGGTAGTGTCCTGGGCCGCGTCAGTCTGGCTCTTGGACGCGCTCTGCCTCATCGCCTCGTTCGCTGCGGTCGGGGCCGTCGTTCCCTGGCGCGGCGTGATCCTCGCGTACGGCCTCGCCCAAGTCCTCGCAGTCCTACCGATCACGCCGGGTGGACTCGGTCTGGTCGAGGGTGGACTCGCGGTCGTGCTCGTCGCCTACGGCGCGCCCACCGTGTCAACGGTGGCGGCGGTGCTCGTCTACCGGCTGGTCGCGTACTGGCTCGCCATCGTGGTGGGTTGGTCGACCGTGGGCATCTTCGCCGCGCGTGGTCGCCCGAAAGAAGAACGCTCGGCCGATGGTCGAGCGTCAGAGTCTGGACCTGGTTGAAAGCGGGCCCGGCGTCGCGTGGACGCCGGGCCCGGAGACTTAGGCCGAAATCACCTTGCGGTCGCCCTTGGACGAGACTTCGACCCGGCGGGGCTTCGCGTGTTCGGCGATCGGAATCGCGATGGTGAGCACCCCGGACTCGTAGTCGGCGTCGATCTTCTCAGAGTCCAAACTCGTTCCGAGGAAGATCTGACGGGTGAAGGTGCCGTAGGGGCGCTCGGACATCAGGCGCTCCACACCCTCGGCGGACTTCGGTGCGGTTCGCTCCGCCTTGACGGTGAGCACGTTGTTCTCGACGGTGAGTGAGATCTCCTTCGGGTCAACGCCCGGCATGTCGACGAAGATCAAGAACGAGTCACCGTTGCGGTACGCGTCCATCGGAACCGAATGAGTCCGAGCCACGTCGGGGCTCGCCCAGAATTGCTGGAGGAACCGGTCAATGTCCCTGAATGCGTCAGTTCGAACAAGAGCCATAAGAAAACCTCCTGTTTAATCGTTCTGCTCTTGACACGTCGAATCACTTCGACGTATCCATTTTAGCACTCTAAGGATGAGAGTGCTAACGTACATTATACCTGGTCAAAAGCCATGTATTCGGTAGATGGGCGTCGCGCAGGTGCGCAACGGCGATGACGTCGATGGCGGGGTGACCCGTGGGAGGAACAGATTCGCTGCGCGGACCGTCTCGCGTCGTGCCCGCTACGGTCACGGGTATAGCCGTCGAACGGAGGTTGTCATGTCCACACTCGCGAACCGCCCGAACACCGCACTGCTCGTCATCGACGTGCAGAATGACGTCGTCCAGGACGCCTACGAACGCGACGCCGTCGTTGGCAACATCGGCCGCGTCGTGGAGAAGGCCCGTTTAGAACAGGTTCCGGTTATCTGGGTGCAACACAATGATGAAGACCTCGTACGTGAGAGTGAGGCGTGGCAGCTGGTCTCCGAGTTGCATCGCGACGATGCCGAGGTGCTCGTGGACAAGAGCTACGGCGACGCATTCGAGGACACCACACTCGAGGATGTTCTCTCGGGACTCGGCGTTGGACGACTCGTGGTCAGATCGG
>JAJZSM010000140.1 GCA_021849765.1 Actinomycetes bacterium
CTAAATCGGCTCCAGTGAGAACGTGGTCACGGCGACCCGGGCCGTTCCGGGCGTCATCGAGTCATTCGAAGTGACCGGTCCCTACGACGTCATCGTGCGGTGCCAGGCCGAGAGTGTCGATGACCTCGGTAAGTTCATCGTGGGCGCGATTCAGCGGGTACCGGGGATCACCCGGACGCTCACGTGCCCCGTGGTCAACATTTAGTTGTCGACCCAGCCGTTGTGATGCGGTGATCACGATGACCGGCGCGTCGAGTTCGACACACCGGCACTGCGCCGGTCAGACCTCGCTCGATTGACCCGACGGACGAGCAGTTTCTAACGACGAGTGTGACGAGCGCCGCCTCGCCGGATCGTGCCCAGAGTCCGCGACGCGTTGCCGCGAACCGAGCTCGATTACATGGTTCCGTCACTCGCCGTCGTCGACTCCCCAAACGCACCCGCTAAACGGAACGCCTCGAAGTCATCCCCAGCGATACCCCACCGGGTGAGTCCCACTCGGGTGCCCGACCCCGCCAAGCCGGGCGGGTTGCCAATCGAGCCGGATGTCTTTGAGAATCTCGGCGCGGGGTTGGGCTGGACGGTGCCGTCAACATCAAAGACCGCTCGCTCGACGTTGACGGGGTGCGCCGCTGCTTCACGTGGTGAGAGGACCGGCGTGACGCAGGCGTCGGTACCGGCGAAGACGGACTCCCACTCGTCGCGCGTCTTGGTGGCGAACACCGCCGCGAACCGCTCCTTCATCTCGGGCCACGATGCACGATCCATCTGCGGCGCCAAGGTCGAAGCATCGAGCGCGAGTCCGCGGACGAGCTCCGCGTAGAACTGGGGTTCGATCGCACCGACGGCGACGAACTGGTGGTCGATGGTCTCGTAGACCTCATAGAAAGGGGCCCCGGAGTCGAGGATGTTGACGCCGCGCTCCTCAGTCCAGTAACCGAGATTCTCAAACGCGTGAGTCATTGTCATCATCGAAGCCGAACCATCGACCATCGCCGCATCGACGACCTGCCCCTCGCCCGTCGCCCGTGCGTGCAAGACGGCCGCCAGCACCCCGAAGAGCAAGAACATCGAGCCCCCTCCGAAGTCGCCAACGAGGTTGAGCGGCGGCACGGGCCGCTCGCCGGCTCGGCCAATCGGCCAGAGTGCACCCGATAGCGCGATGTAGTTGATGTCGTGACCCGCGCGCCGGGCTAGTTGGCCCTCTTGTCCGTAACCCGTGATGCGCCCGTACACGAGACGTGGGTTGCGAGCGGCGACGTCTGACGGCCCGAGGCCGAGACGCTCCGCCACCCCCGGACGAAACCCTTCGATGAGGACATCGGCCTGTTCGCAGAGCCGCAGCACGAGCTGGCGTCCCGCCGCACACTTCAGGTCGACGGCGACAGACGGCCGGGATCGGGCCAGCAGGTCCCAGGTAAAGGCGTCCTTGGCGTCGATATCACCACGTTCCAGTCGCAGTACGTCGGCGCCGAGATCGGCCAGCAACATGCAGGCGTAGGGACCGGGCCCAATCCCGGCCAGCTCGATGACCTTTAGTCCGCTGAGTGGGCCAGTCATCGTCGCGTCGGCCAGGTCTGGCGCGTCCGCGCGTCCGATCTCGACGCGCACTCTCGCCGAGATCGGGCCCGAACAGCCCTCGTACGAGATCGCCCCTCGACGGTCATCGGATATCTAGCCCAGAATCGGTGCGTCCAAACTCCACATCACGCAAGTTACTTGGTGTCCGTGTGCCAACATGGCGCCATGTCTTCTTTCACGCGCCTCGACGCCGTTCGCGCACTGGGTTCGATGCACTACGACATCGTCGTGATCGGTGCCGGCATGACCGGTGCCGGGGTGGCGCTGGACGCCGCGTCACGCGGACTCCGTGTGGCGCTCATCGACGCCGGCGACATCGGATCGGGCACGAGCTCGAAGTCCTCCAAAATGGTCCACGGCGGTCTGCGCTACCTCCAGCAAAAGGAGTTCCGTCTCGTCCGCGAGAACCTTCGCGAACGTCAACGGCTGCTGGAGAACGCCCCCTTTCTCGTGCGGCCGCTCCCCTTTCTCATACCGCTCTTCGGTTCGAACGGCGTGGCTTCCAGGGCCCTCGTCAAGGGGTACGCCACCGCACTTCGCTTTTACGACTGGGCTGGCGGCTGGCGAATTGGGCATCGGTACCGCAAGATCGATCGTGCCGAGGCGATTGGTTATCTGCCAACGCTTCGCGCTGACCGACTCGTGGCGGGCTTCCTCTACTACGACGCGCGCGGCGACGACGCGCGCGTGGCGCTGCTCGCGGCTCGAACGGCGGCACTCGACCACGGGGCCGATGTCGCGAACTATGTGCGAGCCATCTCGATGGAACACGACGCCAGCGGCCAGGTGCGCACGGTCCAGGCGCGCGACGAACGAACCGGTGAAGAACTCGCCATTTCGACACGTTGTGTCATCAACGCGACTGGAGTCTGGGCCGACCAAGTCATCGCAATGGCGAACGGCACCCCCTCGGCCCTAATCACTCCGGCCAAGGGCGTCCACGTCTCAGTACCACGCAATCGCCTGCCCGCAGAGGTCGCGGCCGTGTTCGCCGTACCCAACGACCGACGAAGCATCTTCGTGGTGCCCTTCGAGGACGCTCCCTACACCTTCGTGGGCACGACTGACACCGCCTACGACGGCGAGCTCGATGACCCGATGTGTAGTCCCGACGACGTCGCCTATCTGCTCGAGGCCGTCAACGCCTCTACGGACTCCGCACTCACCGTCGATGACGTCACCGGAGTTTGGGCGGGCTTACGACCCCTCCTCTCGCCACCCGAGGGAACGACGCTCTCCCAGCGCACCGCCGACCTCTCACGTCGCCACCGTGTCATCGACACCGGTGACGCGGTCGTCCACGTGACCGGTGGCAAGTGGACGACGTACCGTCAAATGGCCGAGGACGCCGTTGACACAGCCGGACGGTACGTCGGGCGCTCGCCGGTGCGCACGAAACACCTCCGCTTCCACGGCACGGGGTCGTGGCGGCCGACCACCGACCTCGAAACCCACCTCTACCGGCGCTACGGACAAGACGCCCTCGTGATACTCGCCATGATTGCGGACGACCCCACCCTCGCCGACGCGCCCATCGAGAACCAGCCCTACGTGCTCGCTGAATTCATCTACAGCGTTCGATTCGAGATGGCCACATCGCTCCTCGACCTGCTCACACGGCGCACGCGGGCCCACCTGCACGATGCGCGGGCCACCTTGGCTGCGGCACCTCGGATTGCCCAAACGGTCGCGGTCGACTTCGCCTGGAGCGACGATGAGACCCAAGCCCACGTCGCTACGTACGCCGAACTTGTCGCCCGGGAATTCACAGCGGCCGGGCTCTTCGAAGGGCTCAGGCCGTGACGCGTCCGACCGCGCCCAGCGCCTACCCACCCGGGGTCGCCGACGTGGCGCCCCCGCCCGTCGATGCCGGCGTGCTCGAGGCGTTCGCCGAGGTCGGTGTGCCGTTCAGTGTGGATCCCTTCACGCGAGCCGAGCACGGCCGCGACTGGTGGCCCCTCTCGCTCGCATCAACCATGCGCGGTGTCGTGCCCCACTGGCCCGGCGTCGTGGTGAGTCCGCGCTCGACCGCTGAAGTTAGAGACGCGGTCCGCGTCGCTGCGCGCCACGGTCTCTCAATCACTGCCCAGGGTGGTCGATCGGGGGTCGTTGGCGGAGGCGTCGCCCCGACCGGCGGCGTCGCCCTCGACCTCACCGGACTGGACCGGATAACGAGTCTCGACCCGATCTCGGGCACGGTTTCGCTCGAAGCCGGCGTCTTCGGTCCCGATCTCGAGCGAGTGGTCAACGCTGAAGGGTTCACCGTCGGGCACTTCCCCCAGTCCTTCGAGCTCGCCACCGTGGGCGGATGGCTCGCCTGCCGTGGTGCCGGACAGTATTCGAACCGCTACGGCAAGGTCGAGGACATGGTGCGTGGACTCACCGTCGTGCTCGCATCCGGCGACGTCGTCACCCTCGGTGGCCGCGGTCCCCGCCAGGCGGTCGGCCCAGATCTCGTCCAACTTTTCGTCGGGTCCGAGGGATCCTTCGGTGTCATCACTGAAGCGACGCTCGTGATGCGACCGCTACCCGCTTACGAACGTCGCCGGGCGTTCTCGGTCTCGGACTTCGACGCGGGCATGGAGCTCTGTCGCTCAATCCTCCAGCGTGACGCCCACCCCGCGGTCCTTCGCCTCTACGACGAGACCGAGTCGAAGCGGAACTTCGACCTCGACGGTTGTGTGCTCATCGTCATCGACGAAGGTGAACCGCTCATGGTGGACGCCGTCATGGCCGTGGTGTGCGACGCGGCACGGGACACCACGGTGCTCGAGGATGAGGTAGTCGCACGCTGGCTCGAGCACCGCAATGACGTCAGTGCCCTCGCGAAGCTATGGGCGGCGGGCGTGGTCGTCGACACCATCGAGGTGTCGGGACCGTGGTCGACCTTGGGGACAATACGCGCGGCGGCGCTCGACGCGCTTCGCGCCGTCGAGTCGACCCTCGTCGCGTCGGTCCACCAATCCCACGCCTACGTCGACGGCGCGTGCCTGTACTTCACCTTCGCAGGGCAGCCCGCGGGCGAATCACGGGACTACTACCGCGCCGCCTGGGATGCCGCAACGTTCGCCGTACTCGACCACGGGGGCTCGCTCAGCCACCATCACGGCGTCGGGCGGAATCGGTCTCGGTTCGTCCATCGTGCCCTCGGCGACGGCTTCGATGTGCTCAGAGCGCTGAAGGGCGCCCTTGACCCGTCGGACACGATGAACCCCGGTGTGCTCGGCCTCGGGGGCGAGCCGTGGTGAGAGCCCTCGCAATCGACGTCGGCAGTTCCTCAGTACGCACCGCACTGGTCTCT
>JAJZSM010000141.1:0-791 GCA_021849765.1 Actinomycetes bacterium
GTGAGGAGACCACAATGGGTTCGTACCCCAATCCACAGCAGCCCAGCGCCATGGCGTTCGAGAAGTATCGCCCGACGGTGCCGGTGGAACTCGCGGATCGCACGTGGCCCGATCGGCGACTGAGCAAGGCACCGCGTTGGTGCAGCGTCGACCTGCGTGACGGCAATCAGGCCCTCATCGACCCGATGGATCTCGAGCGCAAGGGCGCGATGTTCGATCAGTTGGTGGCGATGGGCTTCAAGGAGATCGAAGTGGGCTTCCCAGCGGCGTCCCAGCCGGACTTCGACTTCGTACGCCACATCATCGAGGACGGCCTTATCCCCGAGGACGTGACGATCCAGGTGTTGACGCAGTGCCGTGAGGACCTGATCACGCGCACCTACGAGGCGCTACGCGGGGCGCACCGCGCCATCGTCCACTTCTACAACTCCACCTCGACGCTGCAACGCCGAGTGGTCTTCAATCTCGACATGGCGGGCATCACCGCGATCGCCCTCGAGGCCGCCCGGCTCTGCCGCTCCCTCGAGTCCATCTCGCCCGAGACCGAGTTCCTCTACGAGTACTCGCCCGAGAGCTTCACGGGCACCGAGCTGCCCTACGCGTTGGACATCGTCAACGAGGTGATCCGAGCGATTGACCCGACCCCCGAGCGGCCGCTCATCGTGAACCTGCCCGCGACTGTGGAGTCCTACACCCCGAACCTTTACGCCGACGCCATCGAGTGGTTCTCGCGCCACGTCGATCGGCGCGACTCGGTCGTGCTGTCGCTGCACCCCCACAACGACCAGATC
>JAJZSM010000141.1:801-4881 GCA_021849765.1 Actinomycetes bacterium
ACGTCGACGTCGTGACCCTGGCGCTGAACCTCTTCTCCCAGGGTGTGGACCCCGAACTCGACGTGCGCGACATCGACGCCATCCGTCACGTGGCGGAGTACGCGAACCGGTTGCCGGTCCACCCCCGGCACCCCTACGTCGGCGAGCTCGTCTACACGGCGTTCTCCGGCTCGCACCAGGACGCGATCAAGAAGGGCATGACCGCCATCGGGGACCCCTACGAACGCTGGGATGTCCCCTACCTGCCCATCGACCCCAAGCACACCGGGCGGACCTACGAGGCGATCATCCGGGTCAACTCCCAGTCTGGTAAGGGCGGCGTCGCCTACGTGCTCAGCACCGAACACGGACTTGACCTGCCGCGCGCGATGCAGGTCGAGTTCTCCAAACGTGTCCAGACGCTCACCGAGGCATCGGGCACCGAGATCTCGCCCGCCGAGATCTGGGAGGTGTTCACCACGACCTACCTGCCCGAGAGCCCCGCGATCCAGCTGCTCTCGAGCGAGGTGAGCACCGACCACCACCGAACGACGATCTTCGCCCAGCTCGCGGTGAACGCGAAGCACGTCACCGTCAAAGGCGAGGGCAACGGTCCGATCGACGCGATGATGAACGCGTTGCGCGACGAGCTCGGCGTGGGCTTCAAGGTCCGTGACTACCACGAGCACGCGTTGACCTCGGGCGCCGAGGCGTCCGCCGTGGCCTACGTCGAGGCCGAGGGGGACGACGGTGCGACGTGGTGGGGAGTCGGCATGAACTCGTCGATCCTCGACGCCTCGCTCGAGGCGATCGTGTCGGCGGCCAATCGTCGACGGTGAGGTCGTTGCCCGTTACGCTAGTTAGGTGAATTCCCACACGTTGACGACCGCCGTCGGCTGGCTGGCCGTCGCGGTGGGTCTGGTGGGCACCGCGGCGCAGTGGCGACGCGTGAGCCTCGAGGGCGTTGAGGGTGTCTCGCTGGCGACGTGGTCGCTGTTCACCATGATGGGCGGGTTCTGGATCGCCTACGGTCTGGCCGCTGGGTCGTGGCCGGTCGTCCTCGGCAGCCTCATCGTGTTGCCCCTCCAGGTGGCGATCCTCATCCGGTTGGCCCCGTGGCGCGCTTGGCGAACGGTGGGGTGGTCCCTGGTGTTGTTCGCGGTGACGTGCCTGATGCCCGCGGTGATCGGTGGCTGGTCGGCCGGTGTCTACGGCATCGGCGTGGCGATGTCACTGACTCGCGGTCCCCAGTTGGTCGAGCTCGTGCGCGAGGTCGACACGTCGGGGGTTTCTACGGCGTCCTGGACGCTCGGCGCGGTGGGGTCGATCTTGTGGGTCACGTACTACGACGGTGACCACCTCTGGGCGGCCCTCGTCGCGACCAGCGCCGCGGGCCTGGCGAACCTCATGATCGCGACTTTGGCCGCGTGGCGTCACCGTCAGATGCGTCGCACGATCGTGCGCGACGAGGTCTTCGCCTACTAACAGAAGAGGCTCGCGTAGCCGTTGATCGCCGGCTGCCCACCGAGGTGGGCGAAGAGGACGTTGGCATCGGGTTCAAGCTCGTGGCGCTGGACAAGGTCGATGAGGCCGGCGAGTGATTTGCCCTCGTAGACCGGATCGGTGATCATGGCCTCGAGCGAGGCGCCCAGCTTGATCGCGTGGACCGTGCGCTCGTCGGGGATCCCGTAGGTGCCGGCGTGGTAGCGGTCGTCCAGGATGATCTCCTCGTCGAGGATCGGACGCTCGATGCCGATCAGCTCGGCCGTCGCGCGCGCGATCCTCGCGATCTGGTCCCAGGTCTCCTCGGGCTTGGCCGAGCCGTCAATGCCGATCACCTTGCGGGGTAGGTCGTTGACCGCGAAACCGGCGATCATGCCCGCCTGGGTCGATCCGGTCACCGAGCACACGACCACGTAGTCAAAGGCGACCCCGAGCTCGCGCTCTTGCTGCTCGACCTCAAGCGCCCACGCCGCGAAGCCGAGTCCGCCCAGGCGGTGGTCAGACGCGCCGGCCGGGATCGCGTAGGGGCGGTGGCCCGCGGCCTCGAGCTCGGCGATGGCGCGCTCCCAGCTCGCCTTGAAGCCGATGCCGAAGTTCGCGTCAACGAGTCGCACGTCGGCGCCCATGAGTCGACTGAGCAGGATGTTGCCGACCCGGTCGTAGGTGACGTCTGGCCAGTCCACCCAGCTCTCCTGGATGAGCACGCACTTCATGCCGACGGCCGCGGCCGCGGCGGCGACCTGGCGGGTGTGGTTGGACTGGACCCCACCGATCGAGACCAGGGTGTCACAGCCCTGGGCGAGCGCGTCAGCGACGAGGTACTCCAACTTTCGGACCTTGTTCCCGCCGAAGGCGAGGCCGGAGTTCACGTCCTCGCGTTTGGCCCACACGGAGGCTCCGCCCAGGTACTCGCTGAGCCGGTCGAGTCGGTGGATCGGCGACGGGCCGAAGCGGAGCGGGTATCGGGGGAACTGATCGAGGGACATGGTCCTCCTCTCTGATGCGACGTTGACCCGACGATATCCGAACCTCTTCACCGAGACGAGCGACGCCACCGGCGTTCGAGCGCGAAGCGTCGCGGCAGGTCCCGGGCGACCTCGTCGTAGGTCGTCTGGTCGTCGGGGTCGGGTTCGAAGACCCGACCCGGGCGTGGCGCGGGCGCCTCGGCGAGTATCGCGTCGCCAACGGCACTCGCCGCGACGTGGGCGACGCCGCGTAATTGGGCGGTTAGCGGATCGGCCACCTGGATGACGGGGCGCTTGAGCGTGGAGGCGTAGATCTGGCACCACAGGGTCGACTGGGCGCCGCCGCCGACGAGGCGAACCGGGTCGAGGCGCTGGCCGGCGAAGTGCTCGACCTTGGAGAAGAGCCAGGCGCTGTTCGCGGCGACACCCTCGAGCACGGCGCGCACGAGGTCGGCGGTCGTGGTGGTGACCGACAGGTTGGAGAAGCCGCCACGCGCGCCCTTGTCGTCGACGGGCGAGCGCTCACCGGCGAGCCAGGGTGCGAAGCGCGCGCCGTTGGCTCCGGCTGGCGACGCTGCGGCGAGGGCCGTGAGCTCATCGAAGCTCGCCGGCTTTCTCGGGCCCGCCAGTGCATCGCGCAGCCACGCGAGGGCTCGCGCGCCGGTCTCTTGATTGTTGATCACGAGGTAGTGGTCGTTGTCGAGACCCGGCACCGAGACGATTGAGTGGAGGATGTCGGTCTTCTTCATCGGCACCGGACAGCTGATCCACGACGTGGTCGACAGCGCCAAGTGCGTGTCGTAGAGCGCGGTGGCGCCCGATCCGATCGTCGCGGCGTGCAGGTCGGGGATACCGGTGGCGACGACGGTGCTCGGCGCGAGGCCGAGCTGCGCGGCGACCTCGGGCCTGACGGTCCCGACGCACGAGCCGAAGGGCACGAGGGGGGCGAGTCGGTTGTCGCTCAGACCCACGAGGTCGAGCAGCACCGGGTCGTAGCGGTACCGGGAGAGGTGCCGGTTGTCGGTCATCCACATGGCGAGACGTGACGCGTGGGTCGCGGACGCGACGCCGGTGAGACGCATCGTGAGGTAGTCCACGGGTTCGAGGTACCAGCGCGTCCTTGCCACGACCTGCGGCTGCTCGTGCTCGAGGTAGAGGATCTGGCCGACGGGGTCGGCGCCGGCCGTCGATGGCGCACCACCGCTGCGGCGGATGAAGGAGAGCGCGGCGCGCGGGTTGTAGCCCTGGAGCGGGCCGCCCACCGCGCGCTGGCTCCAGGGACCACCCCGGGTGTCCATCCAGGTGAGACAGGGTCCCGTCGGCAGACCGTTCTCATCGACCGGGACGGTGGACCCGTACTGGCCGGTCACCCCGATGGCGCGTACGCGCCGGGCGCGGCCGGGCTCTTCCAGTAGCCGCTCTGCGTCGCGCAGTATGAGGGTCCACCACTCGTTCGCGTCCTGGGTCGCCTGACCGTCATCGGCGAACGTCGTGGTCACCGGGGAGACGACGTGGTCCACGAGCGTTCCACCCGCGTCCACGAGCCCCACCTTGGGCCCGCCGGTGCCCAGGTCAATGACGAGGTAGAGGTCGAGGTCCACGGCTAGTCGGGGATCGACTGCTGCTGGTCCAT
>JAJZSM010000142.1 GCA_021849765.1 Actinomycetes bacterium
ACCGACCCCGAGACCACTGATCAGTCCGGCGGCGTTCACCGCGCACGTCGGGCTCGAGGTCGCGTAATCGATGGTCGCGCCGCTCGAGTCGGTCGCCTGGATCTGATAGGTGGACGTGGCGCCGTACTCAACGTTCGTCGGGTTGGGTCCCGCCACGCTTATTGTCTGGGGAGCGAGCACGTCAGTGACGACTTGCTGCACCTGTGGGGCTGGCGCGTAGTCCGCGTTCCCGCCTTGGTTCGCGTCGATGACGCAGGTGCCGACAGGTGGTGACAGGGTCACGACGCCCGAGGTGACCAATGGTGTCTGGTTCCCGGTGCTCGTGTCGATCGTGCAGCCCGAGGTCGACGAGGCGTCGACACTGAGTTGCACCACCAGACCGGAAGTGGCGGTGGCGCTCACCGCGTACGTCGAGCCCACGAGGGGCGACGAGGGCGGCGAGTTCGAGACCGTGATCGTCTGGGGCGTAGGGAGGACCGTCAGGGTCAAGGTGCCCGTCGCCCCGGTGGCGTTACCGTCGCCGCTGCCCTGTCCCTGGTCTTTGTCGGTACTCGTGGTAGTCGCCGTGATAACGCACGTACCCGGGCTGGTGAAAGTGACCGCCCCGGAGTTCGGGGACACAATTGCGCACCCCGCCGATCCGGCGGTGGCAGTGTACGTGAACGTCGCCGTCGAGCTCGCGGTGTCATAAGCGACGGCGGTGTAGGTGTTATCGCTCGAGGTCGCGCTGAACGTGACGGTGGCGGCGTAGCTGCCGTTACTACCGGTCGCGCCGTTGAATGCGACCGAACCCGTAGCCGCCGAGGAAGCTGATGCAGTGAAGAGAGTCGCGGTTAGTGGGAACAGTCCCGCCACGGCGACGATTGCGGCGCGACGAAATGTCGCCGAGGCACTTCGTCGCGCGCTGTGAACGACCTTGTTACACATCACAATTCAGTCCCGCCCGATGGTGAAGAAACAACATACGAACAACGGAGCAGCAACAACGAATGGGACGATAGCGAAGCGACCGACTATCGACCCTCGTCAAAGCGGGTGAAACTATGGGGAATCTCAGCGTTGGCCGAAGCGGACGGCGTCGGATCTGAGACCGGTTCGGCGCACGGCGCACAGCGTGGCGAACCTCATCCGACGACAGGGGCTCGCAAGTACGTGTTGGCAGGTGAGTGACTAGATTTTCCACGACTATCGGGCATCCGACGCGACGGGGCGCGACAGAAGTCCCGTCCCCTCGTCGCCGCACTCGGCCAAGAACGTTCTCAGGAACAACGTGCGAGAGCGGACGCATCGCCCCTGAGTCGGGCGTGGTGATGGACTTCGCGAGGCGACGGGCTGCGAGCGGTGTCGCGATGCGGCGCGGACCGAGCATCATGGAGAAACTGTCTCTCGTGGGATCACGGCGGGGCCGCGATGGCCTCGCTCTGGAAAGGACGTGCTAGGAGCATGCGGTGACCGAATCGATCTTCCTCGCCAACACGCCTCGCGGCTATCGCCGCAGCGAACCGCTGCAGGACGAATTCCTCGCGGCCGCGCAGACGTTGCGACAACTCGACGGTTGGCCGAATCCGAACAAAGGGGGCGAGCGCGAGTTGCGCGCCGACCTTGCGCTCGAAGGTGGCGGTGTGAAGGGGGTCGGGCTGGTCGGAGCGGTGCTCGCGCTCGATGAGGCCGGATACCGGTTCCATCGAATCGCAGGGACGAGTGCGGGCGCTGTTACCGCCAGTATCGTCGCGGGCATCGTCCAGTCCGGCGCCGACATGTTGGCGCTTCGCGCGACCTTGCAATCCCTCGATTTCCGACGCTTCATGCCCGAGGGGAAATTGCACGAGATGATGGGCCACACCGCGGGACATTTCGCCAAGGTCGTGACCGACGCGGCGCTCTTGACGAGCCGCGAGGGTCTCTACTCCGGTGACTACCTCGACGAGTGGTTGAACCCGGTCTTGCACGGGGAACTCGGCATCAAGACCTTCGGTGACCTCGCGCTCACGCCAGCAGACGACCCCGAACTGAGCGGGTCGTCGAGCCGCCAGTATCGACTCGTGGTCTACACGTCAGACCTCACCCGTGCGCGCCTGGCGTGTCTGCCGTTCGACTACGTGACCTATGGCGTCGATCCCGACGAACAGGACCCTGTGCGCGCGGTCCGCGCTTCGATGTCGGTGCCCTTCTACTTCGAGCCGGTGCACTTCGAAGCCCGCGACACCACCGTCGAGGTGGAGGGACCCGGTGGTTCCTCCACGCTCGTTCGATTCCCGGCGGGTGAGCACACGTGGGTGGACGGAGGGCTGTTGGCGAAGTTTCCGATCCACACCTTTGACCGCAGCGACGGACGGGTGCCGCGGTGGCCGACGATCGGTATCAAGCTCTCGCAGTTTCAAACCGACTACTCGACCACCACGTTCCGCGAGTCGGCGATTGCGGTGGCGGTCCGTTGCCTCAAGACGATGATGAACGAGTGGGAGACCGTCGCGTCGCATCAGTCCACCGTGGGACGGACGATCTTCGTCGACAACATCGGATTGAGTGCGATGGACTTCGACCTGACGCCTGAGCAACACGACAAGCTCTTCCTCAACGGCGTGGACGCGGCGACCAAGTTCGTCATCGAGGCGGCGAAACGGGGCGGGGTACCGCGTCGGTGAAACCACGACCGGTCGAGCGGATCCGAGAGGGCATGGTCGGACGTACGAGTTCGTGTCGCCGTCGTTCCTTCGCTGAGGGTCCGTGCACGGTCGGACTCGTCCGTGGTGGGCCATGATGTGGCGATGAGACGGTGGGTGTGGCTGGTGGCACTGCTGGCGGCGAGTTCGATGGTCGTGGTACTGGACGCACCTCGGGCGGTCGACGCCGCCACTCCAGTGACGGTGGCGCACCCGTGCGGGGTGGCGAGCACCGCGCACTACACCCACGTGGTGTGGATCGTGCTCGAGAATCAGGGCTACTCGGTCATCGGCTCGCCTGACGCGCCCTTTCTCAATCACCTCGCGTCGGTGTGCGGCCTGGCGACGAGAAGCTTCGCCGTGACGCACCCGAGCCTGCCCAACTACCTTGCGCTGACCTCGGGCTCGACCCTGGGTGTCCGTGACGACGGCGAGCCGGCATCGCACCCGCTCCAGGCGCCCAGCATCTTCTCCCAACTCGGGGGCAGTTGGCGCTCACTGGAGGAGTCGATGCCGAGCGCGTGCGACCGTGTCACGAGCGGCAGCTACGCGGCGCGACATAACCCAGCCGTGTATTACGTCCCGTTACGTTCGGCCTGCGCCCGTCAGGACGTGCCGCTGACGTTCCCTCTCGACCTCGGTGCGCGCTTCACCTTCATCACGCCCAACGTCTGTGACGACATGCACAGCTGTCCCATCGGGGTCGGTGACGCCTGGCTCCACCGGGTCGTCGACGACGTCGTCGCGAGTGCTCCGTATCGCGCGCACGCACTCGCGCTGTTCATCACCTTCGACGAGAACGACCTCGCGGCCTCGAATCAGGTGGCCACGTTCGTCGTCGCACCCACGGTGCCCAGTGGACTTCGCGTGGCGCAGACCTTCACCCACTACTCGCTGCTTCGAACGACTGAGACGCTGTTGCACCTCGGGCTACTCGGTGCGGCTCGATCGGCCCGTTCGATGGTGCAGCCATTCCACCTCTGACGCCGGACGGTCGTCGTACGACGCGATCACGCGCCAGCGTCTATGTAGCAACGGGTCAGTGGAGTCTCCTCGCGCTGCTCTCACTGGCCGTAGCCCTTCACCCCGGGTTCGTTGCGCGGTGGAACGAGGTGGGGCTGAGTAACTACGGCGTTCACCTGGAGACCGTGGTCCCCTACACCCTGGCCCTCGGGCTCGGCGGAGGGTTGGCACTCGCGTCGGCGCGTTCGATGGTCGCGTCGGACGAGCCCCACCGGCGCCTGCGGTTCATCCTCGACGTGTATGGCACGCTCGTGCTCTTGATCCTCGCGAGCACCTACGGCTACCGAGCCAGCGCGTCGCTCCGGTTGGTTCACATCGCGATCAACGTGGTCACCGCGCTCGTTCTCTCGGGGGCCTCGACATGGCTCTTCACTCAAGTCCGCTCGCGGGCAAACGCCTGGTGGCTCGCGGTGCAGCTCGCCGGTTTCGTGTTGGCCGTGGTCGACTTCGCGAACTTGCTCCACGTGCTCTTTCTCGCCCAACTCCTGATCGGGGTCGGCTTCGGTGTCCTCATGGTTCGCGCCGTGCGCTGGAGCGAATCGTGAGAAGACCCGACGACGTCTGGTCGGTCGAGGGGCAGCTCGCGCTGGTGTCGCGTGGTGCGAACGCTGCCCGCTCGGGCAGCGTTGCTGAACGCTCCGCGCTTGATGACACGCCAGGGGTGTCGGGCTCACCGCTCACCGTGCCGGGAGCCACGTGAACAACAAGGGAAGGGATCTGTTGTAAACCCAGGTTTACCAGGAATAGCGCCGAGCACCCCCAACGGGATTCGAACCCGTGCCGCCACCTTGAAAGGGTGGTGTCCTAGGCCGCTAGACGATGGGGGCCTGTACTTCGGCCACGGCGAAAGCCATGGTGGTCGGGCTGCCCGGATTTGAACCGGGGACCTCTGCGTCCCGAACGCAGCGCGCTAACCAAACTGCGCTACAGCCCGCAGCGAGTTACCCCGCAGCCCGATCATCCTACTCGCTGGCGAACCGGCGGCCTCTGCGTCACTCCTCGGCTTCGACGGTTGCGGGTGGCTGGTACTCCACGACGACCTCGCTGATGCGGCGCCGCTCGAGGGACTGGACGCGGAATGTCCAGTCGCTGAAGGTGTAGGTCGCGCCCGGCGACGGGATCTCACCGGCGAGGTCGAGGATGAATCCAGCGATGGTGACGTACTCGCCTTCGGGGATC
>JAJZSM010000143.1 GCA_021849765.1 Actinomycetes bacterium
GTCTTGCCCCACCGACTGGTGGTGGGACCGCGCTGGCTGCTGCCGATCCTTATTGTCTTGCCGCTCATTCCGCTCTCGATGCGTCGCCACCGTCAGCCCAGTGAGGCCCCGTCGGTTCGGCGATTGACCCTGTTTCTCATCGCCGTCATCACACTCGCCAACGTCGTGTCGATGGCTCTGCTGGTGCACGAGTTGCTCAACACGAACGTCTCACAGGGCCGCAACCTGATCTACTCCGCGATCGCGGTGTGGCTGACGAACGTGATCGTCTACGGGCTCTGGTTCTGGGAGATCGACCGCGGGGGTCCGCACCTGCGCGCGGGGTCTTCAGCGGGTTGGCCCGACATCCAGTTCCCCCAGATGGAGAATCCCTCGCTGGCGCCACCCACCTGGCGGCCGCGATTCATCGACTACCTCTACACGTCCTTTGCCAACGGTTCGAGCTTCGCCCCGGCCGACGCCATGCCCCTGAGTGCGCGCGCGAAGGTCCTCTTCGCGGGTGAGGCCCTGGTCTCTCTCGTCACCGTGGCAGTCGTCGCGGCGCGCGCGGTGAACATCCTCAAGTAGTCAATGCAAAAGGCGCGCCACTAGCGCACTCGCGCGACTCACGTGACCTTCGCGGCTCTCGCTGCGATCGGCCACGGTGGCGGCGGCGAGCCCTAGGTTGATGCCCAGCCAGCGAAGAGGCTCGACCTCCCAGTTTCGGTTCACGTGGTTCACGAAGGGCAGTCGCGTGTGGGCCGTGTCGGCGTCGGGATCCGCGATGAGGTCGGCGAGCGCCGTCGCACACACGTGGCTCAGCACGACGCCGTCGCCGGTGTAGCCGCCGGCCGCGGCGAGTCCGCGGCGGTGGTCGATCTCGACGTAGGGGGAGTGGTCACGCGGCATGGCGAGCGGCCCGCCCCAGCGGTGCGTCACCTCGGCGTCGAGGCCGGGGAACAGTTCCTGGAGGGTCGACTCGAGCAGACCGAAGACGCGGTCGTTCATGTCAAAGCGCGCCTCGACGGTCGAACCGAAGTGGTACGGGGCGCCGCGACCACCGAAGGCGATCCGGTCATCGCTGGTGCGCTGGCCGTAGATCACGACGTGTCGCGCGTCGGCGAAGGTCTCGTAGTGGGCGAGTCCCACGGCATCCCAGAAGTCAGTTGATTGAGGTGCAGTGGCGATCATCAACGAGTAGAGGGGCACCACGCGACGACGCTGTCGGGCCACGGTGGGCGTGTAGCCCTCGGTCGCGCGCACGACGTAGCGCGCGTGCAGCGACCCGTGGGCGGTCGCGACGACCGCGTCGCCGCGGCGACTCGCGGGCACGACTCGCGTGACCGGTGAGTCCTCGTAGATGCTGACCCCGAGGCGCTCGGCGACCGCGGCGAGGCCGCGCACGAGACGTGCCGGGTTGATGCGTGCGCAGTGGGGCGAGAACGTGCCGCCGCGCGCGCCCGTGATGGTGAGGCGCTCGGCGAACTCCTCGCGATCGAGCCAGGCCAGATCGGCCTCACTGACGCCGATCTGGCGGGCGTGGTCGATCTCGGCGCGCAGGCGCTCGACCTGGGCGTGGGTGCGCGCGGCGTAGAGGGTGCCGCCGTGGACGAAGTCGGCGTCGATGCTGTCCTCAGTGGCGGCGCGGCCCAGCTCGCCGACGGCGTGCTGGAGAACGTGGCGCAGGTGGTCGTAAGCGTCGCGACCGTGGTCAGCGATCACCTTCGCGGGCGCCTGGGGATAGAGCGCGGACGCCCAGCCCCCGTTTCGTCCCGAGGCGCCAAATCCGCACACGTTGGCCTCGACGACGGCGACGTGTAGTGAGGGGTCGCGCCGCAGCAACTCTCGGGCGGTCCACAGACCGGTGAAGCCGCCGCCGACGATCGCGACGTCCACGTCGCGGTGCCCGGCTAGCGGGCTCCGTGACGCGACGTCAGGGATCGTCGACCACCACAGCGAGCGCGGTGGTTGCACGTCAGACGAGTTTCGTGGCTCCGGTGAAGACGTCACGCAACGTGTTCACCATAAAGTCGATGTCCTCACGAGTCGAGATGAGTGGCGGAGCCAACTGCACGACCGGGTCGCCACGGTCGTCGGAGCGGCAGATCAGTCCACGGCGGAACATCTCGGGAGAGACGTAGCCGCGCAGCAGCCGCTCGGCGTCCTCGCCCTGCCAGGTCTCCTTGGTCGACTGGTCCTTGACGAGCTCGATGCCCCAGAAGTAGCCGGTGCCGCGCACGTCGCCCACGATGGGGATCTCGCGCAGGCCGTTCAGGCTGTCGCGGAAGTAGTCCTCGTTGGCTCGTACGTTCTCGATCACGCCCTCGGTCTCGAGGATCTCGATGGTCTTGAGGGCGATCGCGCACGAGACGGGGTGTCCCGCCCAGGTGAAGCCGTGCATGAACGCGTCCTCGTCCATGAAGGGCTCGTAGAGGCGGTCCGAGACGATCATCGCGCCGAGGGGCGCGTAACCAGCGGTGATTCCTTTGGCCACCGTGATGATGTCGGGCACGTAGTCGTACTTGATCGAGCCGAACCACTCGCCGAGTCGCCCGAAGCCGCAGATGACCTCGTCCGAGACGAGGACGACGCCGTAGCGGTCGCAGATCTCTCGCACCTTCTGCCAGTAGCCCGGCGGCGGCACGAAGCAGCCTCCGGCGTTCTGAACCGGCTCGAGGAAGACGGCGGCGACGGTCTCGGGACCCTCGCGCAGGATTGCCTCTTCGATCTGGTTGGCCGACCACAGGCCGAACGCCTCGTAGTCGTCGGCGTGCTCGGGCGCGTGGTAGAAGTTCGTCGTCGGCACCTTGACCGCACCAGGAACGAGCGGTTCGAACTGCTTGCGGTACGCGTCGAGCGACGTGATGGTGAGTGCACCCATCGTCGTGCCGTGGTAGGCCACGTCACGACTGATCACCTTGTAGCGATCGGTGTCGCCGCGCAGTCGGTGGTACTGGCGGGCCAGCTTCCAGGCGCTCTCGACCGCTTCGCCGCCACCAGTGGTGAAGAAGACTCGATTGAGGTCGCCGGGAGTCAGACTGGCGATCTTCTCGGCCAGCTCGATGGCCCGCGGGTGGGCGTAGGTCCACAGCGGGAAGAATCCCAGCTCGCCGATCTGCTTCGCGGCGGCCTGACCGATGTCAGTGCGTCCGTGGCCGAGCGAGTTGGTGAAGAGTCCCGACAGGCCGTCGAAGTAGCGGGTGCCGTTGGCGTCGTAGACGTACGTTCCCTCTCCGCGGACCATGATCGGAATCTCGTTGGTCTCGGAGTACGAACCCATGCGCGACATCTGCAGCCAGAGGTTGCGTCGAGCCCTCTCCGAGAACGTATGGCTCTCGTGTTCGGGATTCGTGACGGTGATGCCGTCCGTAATCATTTCGTGGATTGTCATTTGGTCCCCCATGCATAGGTCTGCTTTGAAAGTTTCAAATACAGAAAGGTTTCAACTTCGGTCACGCCCGGGATTGAGCGGATCGAGTCATTGAGAAGGTGAACGAGCGCGTTGTCGTCGACGGCGATCAGCTCGGCGATCAGATCAAAGCTCCCCGCGGTCATGACCACGTAGTTCGCTTCGTCGATCGCCGCGATCTTGTCGGCGACGAGGCGCACGTCGCCGTGACAGCGAATGCCAACGAGCGCCTCTCGACCGAAGCCCAACTGCAGTGGGTCGGTGATGGCGACGATCTGCATCACGCCGGCGTCCTTGAGGCGCTGTACGCGCCGACGCACCGCCGCCTCGGAGAGACCCACGTCCTCCGCGATCGCCCCGTAGGGGCGGCGACCGTCTCGCTGGAGGTGACTGATGATCTGTCGATCGATCGCGTCAAGACCACCCGGCGCCGTGGCGACGTCGAGGTTGCGCTCGCCCGTCTTGGTTTGGCGTGGTGACGAAGGTCCTGGCATTGGTTTCTCCCCGCTCGGTAGCCGTTGGCCCCGTGGCTGCGGATAGGGACAGTATAGAGCCTCTAGACGACGGAATGCGTCGTCAATCGCCCCGTCAGGTACTTTTTCCTTCTTTGAGGGTTTGCGCGGGCCTGCGCGGACCTGTAAGAGTGGCAGTTGTCACACCGGTGGAGCCGGTCACAAGGAGGGAATCATGCGTCGCCTAGAGAACTTCATCGGAGGAAAGTCTGTTGCGCCGAAGTCAGGCAAGTACGTCGAACTGATCAATCCGGCGACCGGCGAGGCGTTCGCCGAGACCCCGGTGTCGGACGCGAGTGACGTCGACGCCGCCCTCGCCGCCGCCGCCTCAGCCTTCACCTCCTGGCGGCGCACGACGCCCTCTCAGCGCAGCCTGATGCTTCTCAAGATCGCTGACGCCATCGAGGCCCACGCCGAGGAGATCGTGGCCATCGAAGCCGAGAACACGGGCAAGATCATCGCGGTTACCATGGCCGAGGAGATCCCCCCGATGGTCGACCAGATCCGGTTCTTCGCTGGCGCCGCGCGCCTGCTCGAGGGACGTGGGGCCACTGAGTACATGGCCGGGATGACGAGCTACGTGCGCCGCGAGCCCGTGGGGGTCTGCGCGGCGGTGACGCCGTGGAACTATCCGATGATGATGGCGGTCTGGAAGTGGGCCCCGGCGCTGGCCGCCGGCAACACGATGGTCCTCAAGCCCTCGGACACCACGCCCGCGTCGATCCTCTACATGGCGGAGCTGATGGCCGAGCATCTGCCGGCCGGTGTCTTTAACGTCGTGTGCGGGGACCGCGACACGGGCCGCGCGCTCGTCGAGCACACGATCCCAGCGATGGCATCGATCACCGGATCGGTGCGCGCGGGCATGGAGGTAGCGCGCTCGGCGTCGCAGACCTTGAAGCGCGTGCACCTCGAGCTCGGCGGCAAGGCGCCGGTGGTGGTCTTTGACGACGCCGACATC
>JAJZSM010000144.1 GCA_021849765.1 Actinomycetes bacterium
CGCCGCCCACGCCGACGGTGCCCACGTCCTCGACGTGCGCGAGCCCCACGAGTACGAGGCCGGTCACGTCCCCGGTGCCCGGCTCGTCCCGCTCAGCACGGTGCCCGACGTGGCGCGCGAACTGCCGATTGGTCCCACGATCTACGTGATCTGCGAGAGTGGCAGCCGAAGCCGGACCGCCGCGGCGCACCTCGCGCGCATCGGTCACGACGTGCGCGCGGTCATCGGCGGCACGAGTAGCTGGGTCAGCGCGGGACGCCCGGTGGTGCGCGGTCTGCGCGCGAACATCGCCTGATCGTCGTTGGGCCTTGAGTCGACCTGATCGCATCGTCGGGTGAAACCAGGGACCGAAGGCGTTGGCGCCGGATTACTTGCTGTGGCCGACGTGCCACTTCGCACAGACGGCGCACTGATAGACGTTCATGGGCGCCCCGTCGCGTTTGGACAACAGACGGGCGCGCGCCTCGGCGTCCTCACGCCGGTCATAACCGACCTTCGGCCGTCCCCGTGCCGTGGTGTGCGAACGCGGTCCACGACGAAGTGATGTGCCCGGCTTCGCTCGTCCGCCGTAGCGGCCCGACCAGTAGAAGACGAAGACGACGATCGCGATGGCGACGATCAGCACGATGACGGTCACCACAGTCGTCGGCTCCGGTGCGCTCGGGGGCAATGGTACGCGTCGGCTCTCGTCGTGGACCGGATCGCCGGTGCGAGCGACGTGAATCTCGGTGCCGTGGCGTTGCCACCCGGTGATCGAGGCGTGGCCCCGTCCATCGACGCGGTTGCCGTCGGGTGCACGATCAGCTCAGTATGAAATCCGCGACGGCCCGTGCGAAACCCTCCTCGGCGTTGGTACTGGTGACGACGTGGGCGGCGCGCTGCACGTCGGGGTCGGCGTTGCCCATCGCGACGCTGAACCCGGAGGCCCGGAACATCGACACGTCGTTGTGCATGTCACCGATCGTCGCGATCTCCTGGGGAGCGATGTCGTAGCGCTTCGCCAGGTAGTCAACGACGCTGCCCTTGTTGGCGGCGGGGTTGGTGACGTCGAGGTAGTAGGTCTGGGAACGAGTCGCCGAGACGCGCGACGTGAACCGTTCGTTCGTCGCCGACCACGCGGCCGCACTCGCGTCGGTGTCGTCGCTCACGCCGACGATCTTGTCGACTCCGCGTTTGATTCCCTCGAAACTCGTGACCACGGTCGGACCGCCCTTAAGGATTCGCGCCTCCTGGTCGACGTGGGGTCCGTCCTCGTCGAGCACGAACCACTCGTTGCTTTGAAAGACCCAGATGGACATCGAGTGCGCCTGCAGTACGTCGATCACCGCTCCAACGATGTCCTCGTCGATGGTTCGCTCTTCGATGACGGTGAGATCGCCGTCGACGATCGCGCCGCCGTTGAAAGCGCCGAGGGGTGTCGTCAACCCGAGCGGCTCAACGAAGTGGATCAAGCCGCGCGGCGGTCGCGCACTGGTGATCGCGAAGGTGATCCCCGCGTCACGCAACTCGTGCACGGCGCCAATCGACGACGCGGTCAACTCCTTTTCGGGCGTGATCAACGTGCCGTCGACGTCGGAGAGCAGGAGCCGGATGCGATCACTCATTCGGGCAGGCACCACGTGTTCGGGGCGATGAGATCGTTCGCGGACGTGGGCCCCCACGAACCCTGGTCGTAGGGCTCGACCGGCGGCGGCGACGCGAGTAGGTCCGCGCTCACCTCCCAGAGTCGTTCAATACCGTCGGAGCGTGTGAAGAGCGTGCGTTTGCCCAACATCGCCTCGAGGATCAGGTACTCGTACGCCTCGAGGTGGTGAGCCTTTTGGAAGGAGCCCGCGTAGTTGAACGTCATCTCCGCGGCGTTCAAACGCATCTCGGGGCCGGGCTGTTTGGCGAAGAAGTGCGCGTGGATCGATCCCGGGTCGGCGAAATCGACGACCAGTCGGTTGCCACGGTTAGCCGGTGCCTCCTTGGCGAAGGGGAAGAGCCGCATGACCGGCTCCTCAAAGCCGATCGTGATGACCTGGCGACTTTGGGCGAGCGCCTTGCCCGTGCGCAGGTAGAAAGGGACACCCTTCCAACGGGTGTTCTCGATCTCGGCGCGAATGGCGACGAACGTCTCGGTCGATGAGTCGCGCGCGACGCCGGCTTCGTCGCGGTAGCCGTCGTACTGGCCACGCACGACCTGGGCGGGGTCGATGGGCCGCAAGGTCTCGAACACCTTGTGGACCTCGTCACGGAGCGGTCGGGCCTCGAGTGAGGTCGGTTGTTCCATCGCGATGAAGCCCAGTACTTGGAACAGGTGGCTCACGACCATGTCGCGGAAGGCGCCGGTTCCTTCATAGAACGCGCCGCGACCCTCGATCGTGAGTGTCTCGGGCACGTCGATCTGGACGTAGCGGACGTGGTCGCGGTTCCACAGGGGTTCGAAGAACCGATTGGCGAATCGCAGGGCGAGGATGTTGTCAATCGACTCTTTGCCGAGGAAGTGGTCGATGCGAAAGACCTGGGTCTCTTCGAAGTTCGCCTTGATGACGGCGTTGAGTTCCTTCGCCGAGGCGAGGTCCACGCCGAAGGGCTTCTCCAAGATCACGCGGGCGTTACGACGCAGGTCCGAGGCGCCGAGCATGGTGACGAGACCGAGGACTGCGTCGGGTGGGACCGCGAGGTGGAACAGACGATTGACGTCACCGCCGATGGCGGTCTCGGCCTCCTCGATGGCGGCGAGGAGCGCCGACCCGTCCTGCGCCGAGGACTCCGCGAACGAGAGTGACGCGACGAAGGATTCCCATACGTCGCCGTCGGGTCCGAGTTCACCGAATTCGTCGACTGAATCGTGCGCGAACGAGCGGAAGTCCTCACTCGAGAGGGCGAAGGCCGCCGGGGCCGACCCGATGATCCGGTAGTCCCTTGGGAGCAGTCCGGCCAGGGCCAGATGGAAGAGACCAGGGATGATCTTGCGCCGTGCGAGGTCGCCCGTCGCACCGAAGAGCACGATGACGTAACTGGCGGGGGCCTCGACGTCTGTTTGAAGCGGGTGGGTACTCACTGGACGAAACCGTCCGATCGGTTCACCCATGAAGTTCGACGCGGGGCCATCGTCACGACGACTTCTCCACATGCCCGCCGAACTCCGAGCGCATGGCCGAGAGCACCTTGGCGGTGAATTGACCACGCTCGCGCGATTCGTAGCGTTGCCAGAGGGCGGCACTGATCACGGGAGCGGGGACCGACTCGTCGATCGCGGCCTGCACGGTCCAACGGCCCTCACCCGAATCGGAGACCCGGCCACTGAACTCACTGAGTTCCGGTGAACCCGCGAGTGCGTCGGCGGTGAGGTCCATGAGCCACGAGCTGATGACCGAACCGTGACGCCAAACCTCGGCGACCTCGGCGACGTCGATGTCGTAGGCGTAGAAGTCGGGATTGCGCATCGGCGTGGTCTCGGCGTCGGCCTCGACTTGGGTCGTACCGGCGTTCGCGTGTTTGAGGATGCTGAGGCCCTCGGCGATGGCCGCCATCATGCCGTACTCGATGCCGTTGTGCACCATCTTGACGAAGTGTCCCGCCCCATTGGGCCCGCAGTGCAGGTAACCACTGGTCGCGGTGCCGGGCCGTCCCGACCGCGCCGCCGTTGCCGCGACGCCATCGTCGCCCGGGCTGATCGAGCGAAAGAGCGGCTCGAGTCGGGTCACGACCGTTGTCTCGCCGCCGATCATCAGGCTGTAGCCCCGCTCGAGGCCCCAGACGCCACCGCTCGTCCCACAGTCCACGTAGTGAATGTTTCGGGTGGCGAGTGCTCTCGAACGGATGATGTCGTCCTGGTAGTACGAGTTTCCGCCGTCAATCACGACGTCGCCCGCTTCGAGGTGGTCGAACAGTCGAGTCACGGTGTCGCCCGTGATCGCCGCCGGCAACATGAGCCAGACAGTCCGCGGCGCGTCGAGCTTAGCGACGAGGTCCTCGATCGACGTTGCGCCGACCACTCCCTCAGGTTCCAGCGCTGCCACCGCGTCGGGGTTGACGTCGTAGGCCACGCAGTGGTGGCCGTCGCGGATCAGTCGTCGAACGATGTTCGCACCCATGCGCCCGAGTCCGATCATGCCTAACTGCATTGGCGATTCCGTGGTCATCAGGAGCCCCTTCCGTTCAGTGCTCGATAGTGCTCGATCAATGCGTTCGTGGACGAGTCGTGGCCGAGTACCGGCGCGTCGCCGGTGAGTTCGGGGACGATCGCACTGGCGAGCGCCTTGCCCAGTTCGACGCCCCACTGGTCAAAGGAGTCGATGCCCCAGATCGCACCCTGCGTGAAGACGGCGTGCTCGTAGAGCGCGATGAGTGAGCCGAGCAGTTTCGGCGTCAGGATCTCCGCGAGCAGGACGTTGGTGGGCCGGTTCCCCTCCATGACGCGGTGTGCGACCACCCGCTCGGGACTGGCGTCGCGGCGGACCTCATCGGCGGTCTTGCCAAAGGCGAGCGCCTCAGCCTGGGCGAAGACGTTCGCGCTCAAGATGTCGTGGTGGTCACCGAGCGGGTTCAAGCTCCGTGCGAAGCCGATGATGTCGATGGGGATGATCGAGGTACCTTGATGGATGAGCTGATAGAAGCTGTGCTGGCCGTTGGTGCCGGGCTCACCCCAGTAGACGGGTCCGGTCTGGTAGTCCACGGTGGTGCCCGCGAGGGTCACGTGTTTGCCGTTGGACTCCATTGTGAGCTGCTGGAGGTACGCCGGCAGACGCTTCAGGTACTGGTCGTAGGGCATGACCCCGACGGTGGTACAGCCGAGGAAGTTGCGGTTCCACACCCCGAGCAGACCCATCAGGACCGGGAGGTTCTCCTCGAAGGGCGCG
>JAJZSM010000145.1 GCA_021849765.1 Actinomycetes bacterium
CGAGACGGCGCGCTGCGCCAACTGAGCGACGACCACAGTGTGGCCGAAGAGTGGGTCCGCATGGGCCGGCTCACGCCAGAAGAGGCTGCCGTCCACCCCCGGCGTCACCAGTTGACCAGGGTGCTCGGCATGGATGAGACCGTCGAAATTGACGTGGTCTCGGTGGTCGCCCAGCCGGGTGACCGGCTCCTGCTGTGCAGCGACGGGCTCTCGAACGAACTCACGCCGGATCAGCTCGTGCAGTTGGCGAGCCCACCAATGCCCCTCGAGGATGCGGTCGACAAGCTCGTCGCCGCCGCGAGAGAGGCGGGTGGACGCGACAACATCACGGTCATCCTCGTCGAGTTCGACGACGTGGTCTCGACGATGACCCCAGTGAGGAAGACGATCTCGACCGCGCCGCCGGCGATCGCACCGCCGCGGACGTCGCGCCGGCGTACGTCGCGTTTCACGTGGCGCGTCGCCATCGCGATCGTGGTGCTCATGGGCGTGGCGGCCGGTTTTGTCGGCATCATGCACTGGTACGCGTACTCGACCTACTACCTGGCTGACGATTCCGGGTTCATCGCGGTCTACCAAGGTCAGCCCAACGGGGTCCTTTGGTACTCACCACGAAAGGTCCTAGATACGACATTTCCGTCGGCCCACCTCCTTCCGGCGGACCAACGCCGCCTCGCCGCGACCATCAGCGAGCCCTCGCTGGCGTCGGCACTGACCTATGCGAAGTCCCTGAATCGGTCGTGGCACCTCTCGAAGAGCATTGCGACCACGACGACCACCACAACGACCTCGACCACGCCGGTCACCACCACGACCAAGGCGAAGGGGTAAGTCATGTCGCGCCGGCTGAGCGTCTTTGCGATCGCCATCGTCCTGCTCTTCGCTGCGATCGCGGCCCAAGCGGTCAATATCCAGTTCTTCAGGGCACCGGGGCTCAACGCATCGATCCAGAACCCGAGGAACTCACAATCGAACACCCAATACCCTCGTGGCGAGATCGTCGCCGCCGACGGAACGGTACTCGCCAAGTCGGTCCCGGCCACGAAGGGGTACTACCCCTACACCCGCGTCTATCCACTCGGCGCGTTGACGTCGGGCCTGGTGGGATTCGCGTCGCCGTTCTACGGAACCTGGGCGCTCGAGGCCCAGTACAACCAGTACCTGATCGCTCACGCCCAGCCACCCCAGAGCCTCGCCCAGGTACTCGCGCCGACTTCAGCGGCCGACTCGATCTCGATCACGCTCCAGCCTTCGTTGCAGCGCGTTGCGGCCAAGGCCCTGGCCGGGCGCAACGGGGCGGCCGTCGTGCTCGACCCGCGCACCGGCGCGGTGCTCGCGATGTACGCGAACCCGACGTATAACCCGGCCCCCTTCGAGTCGTCGAGCTACACCGTGGCGGCCAAGGCGTGGAAACTCGACACCACCAACAACGCCTACGGGTTCCCACCGCTCGGCGACCTCGCGATCCAACAGACCTTCCCGCCCGGCTCCACCTTCAAGATCGTGACCACGAGCGCTGTCGTCGCGAAGAAGCCGAGTCTCTTCACGAAGTACTATCCCGTCGCCGCGACGATCAAGCTACCCGACTCGAACAAAACACTGTCCAACTACGCGTTCGTGCCCTGCGGCGGTGACATCGCCGAGATGTTGCCTCCTTCCTGTGACCAGGGCTACGCGCTCATAGGATTGGACCTCGGCGGTAACATCCTCGCCGAGACCGCGAACTCCTACGGGTTCAACTCGATTCCTCCAATCGACTTGCCGGGCGCCCAGCCGAGTTACTTCCCCTCAGCGGCCTCGTTCGTCTATAACAAGCCGGGGCTCGCCTATTCGGCGATCGGCCAGCAGAACGTCCGCGCGACCGCGCTACAGATGGCCCTCGTCGCGGCTGCCGTCGCGAACGGTGGGACGATTATGACCCCGCACCTGCTCAATTACGTGACTGGCCCCGACGGGTCGATCGTGAAACGGTACCAGGACACTCCCTGGAAGTCGCCTCTCACGAAGGCCCAGGCCGCCCAAATCGTGCCGTTGATGCAAGCGGTTGCCCACGCTGCGAACGGTACCGCGGCAGGAGTGTTCCCAGCTTGGGCAGACGCGGGAGCCAAAACGGGGACAGCTCAGGTTGGCAACGCAGCGCAAAACGTCGACGACTGGATGATCGCGTTCGCGCCGGCGACCAACCCGACAGTGGCCGTCGCAGTGGTCGTGCCCTATCAGATAACGTCGACGACTGGTAATTCGGTCGCGGGACCGATCATGCGTTGTATGGTCGAGGGTGCGCTCTCGCTCCAGGCCGGTCAACCGGTATCGGGAACGGCGACAACGTGTCCGTGACAACGCGGGTACCGGGGGTGGGCCAGGACGTAGGCTGGGGCGGGTATGGAGCCCGTTAGCGATCCGCGTATCTACTCGAACCGCTATCAGGTCACGCACCTGATTGCCCGCGGTGGCATGGCCATGGTCTATCGCGCCCAGGACCTCCTACTCAATCGCGCGGTGGCGCTCAAGATCCTCTACCCCGAGCTCTCGGATGACCCCAACTTCGTCGAGCGGTTCCGACGAGAGGCCCAGGCTGCCGCCAACCTCTCACACCCCAATATCGTGCCGGTCTTCGACTGGGGCCAAGATGGAGGGACCTACTTCATCGTCATGGAGTTGGTAGACGGCACGTCACTGGCCGAGATCGTGCGCGGTTCGCGCACGCTCACGCCGTCGCGAGCCGCCCAGATCACCGCCCAGGTCGCCGCCGCGCTCGGCTACGCGCATCGCACCGGTGTCGTGCACCGTGACGTGAAGCCCGGCAACATCCTCATCACCACCGACGGACAGGTGAAGGTGACCGACTTCGGCATCGCCCAAGCCGTAGCCAGCGAGGACCATCTCGCCGAGGCGGGATCGGTCATGGGAACGGCAACCTACTTCTCGCCCGAGCAGGCCGAGGGGGCGGCCGTCGACGGTCGCAGCGACGTCTACTCACTCGGCGTGGTGCTCTACGAACTCCTGGTCGGTCGCCCGCCCTTCATCGGTGACTCACCCGTCGCCGTGTCGAGCCAGCACGTGCACGGGACCGTGCCCTCGCCGTCAGACTTCTCGGACTCGGTGCCCGCGGACCTCGAGGCAATCGTTATGCTCGCCCTCGCCAAGTCGCCTGACCAGCGCTACCAGACCGCCGACGAGCTTCGCGCCGACCTTGTGCGCTTCACCGACGGACAGCCGGTGCACGCCGCGACCCGCGACGGCGCCTACTACGGCGCCGACGTGACCCGCGCGGTGGCGACGGTCACCCCGGGCGAACGGACCCAGGCTGTGCCGATTATGTCCGGTCCGCGCACCGACGTTCGACGTCGGCGTCGCGGGTGGAAGGGCGCCGTCATCACGATCGTAATCATCCTGTTACTCGCCGCCGGTGGCTACGCCTACGCCAAGATCGCGAAGTCGAACTCGACGGTCACCATGCCCGACGTCGTTGGCCAGACCGTCTCGGCGGCGTCGTCGACGCTGCTGTCGGACAACCTCGTGATCGGGACCACCACGCTCGTCTACTCCTCGAAGGCGTCGGGCACCGTCGTCAAGACCGACCCCGCGTCGGGCAAGAAGGTGAAGAAGGGCGACTCGGTCTCCCTGCAGGTGAGTCGAGGCCCAGCGCCCGCCAAGGTGACCGTGCCCGACGAGACCGGCAAACCGCTCTCGACCGCGCTGAGCGTCCTGCAGCAGCTCGGCTTGGTCGTCACAGTCAATCAGACGTCGGTCGCCCCGGTCGGGGGTGTCCCGAACACGGTCCTGACGCAGTCACCGGTAGGTGGCACACAATCCCACGCGGGGGCGAAGGTCGTGTTGACCGTGCTCTCCCAGGGTGCGACCTTCCCGTTGCCCGACGTTCGCGGACAGTCATCGCTGCAGGCGGCGGCCACGCTCGGTCAGAACGGGTTGTCTGTGAGTTCGACGACGACGGGCTGCTCGAACACCGTCGCCCAGGGTTTAGTCCTGCGCACGATACCGGCCGCCGGTCAACCGGTAGCGTCAGGTTCTTCAGTCGAGCTGGTCACCTCGTCGGGTGTCTGCCAGGTCTACGTGGCCAGCGTCATCGGTCAGACGCCCGCCGAAGCCTCATCGACGCTCTCGGCCCAAGGACTCAACCTCGGCCAGGTCACCGACGCGCTGCCGACCGACTGCTTGACACCGGGGACTTCGGGCCAGATCATCAGTCAGAACCCTGGAGCGGGCATCGCGGTGCCCTACGACTCGAGCGTCGACGTCACCGTCTGTCCGTAATCGGTCGACCGCCGGGTGAGCGGGTCGCGAGCTGCTCGGGGAACGCTACGTAACACACAGTGTCACGCCCACGCCGTACGTTTCGACGCATGAATCGCACCGAGTGGGCCCGGTGCCAACGTGTCCATTCGTACAGCGTGTGTCTATTTGGACCCACCGGTTCGCCTTGACCGACTGAGCCAAGTTGCCCAGTCGGTGCCTGCTCACCGTCCGACTTCCCTGACGATGGATTGTCTCAGTACTCGGTTCCGACCCAGGGCCCTCATCACGGTGTCGTGATGGTTGTGCGGGTGACGATCGGCTCTTCTCACGTGCTTCGCGGTGCCGATCCCAAAACGCAGGCGGGCTGTTGTGATTGTGACAGATGAGCCCACTGGCGAGCGGTCACGCTTCGGGGACGAGGCGACCGAAGACCGTTCGTGGTCGCTCGCCGCGCAGGACTCAGTGCTGCCCGGGGTTTAGGAACGGTACCATGGACGCCTATGGCATCGAGTGGCCCCAAGCGGCGAACCAGCAAAGAGATGGGGCGCTACGTCTCCGCTGAGCAACGTGGCCGTTACACACCGCCGCG
>JAJZSM010000146.1 GCA_021849765.1 Actinomycetes bacterium
CGGACAGGTCGACGCCGGCGCGGTACGTAAAGCCGTCGACGAGGCGATCGAGAAGGGGCTGCAGGTCGTCACCGCGGCCATCATGGGCGCCAAGGCCGACACCTGCTTCATGGTGCTCGGCGAAGACCTCTGGGACCTGCGACGCTTCCAGTCCAAGATCCAGGCCGCCGGCCTGGTCGTGGCCGAGAGCTACGTGTCGGTGACTGAGGTCAGCGAGTACGCGTCGGGCATGCCCGAGAAGATGCTCAACGACCGGCTCTTCCCCGTCCTGCCGCCGGCGGGCATGCCGGCCTTCTGCTTCTACCCGATGTCCAAGCGCCGCGGCGACCAGCACAACTGGTACGCCCTGCCCTACGAGGAGCGTGAATCCCTGATGCGCCAGCACGGCCAGTCGGGTCGCAACTTCCGCGGTCGGGTCCTGCAGGTCGTCACTGGCTCGACGGGGCTCGACGACTGGGAGTGGGGCGTGACGCTCTTCGCCGTGCACGTGGACGACCTGAAGGACTGCGTCTACACGATGCGCTACGACGAGGCCTCCACCCTGTACGGCGAGTTCGGCGCGTTCTACACCGGCATCGTCGGCACCGTGGACGAGGTGCTCGACGCGACGGTCGCCTAGGGAGCGGTCGTGGAGCCGGTCACCGAGAAGATGCTGCGCCGCTGGGCCGAGTCGCTCGCGGGCGTCGCGCGCACGGGCATGGGCTTCACCGAGAGCCAGTTCGAGCGCGAGCGCTACGAAGAGGTGCTGCGCATCGCCGGGGACATCAAGACCGCGGCCGACTTCGGCCGCGACGGGGTCCTCGACGCCGACGGCTACGTCACCGAGTGGCTCGGTGACGTGGGCCGGGGCGTGCCCGGCTACGCGACGCCCAAGGTCGCCGTGGGTGCCGCGGTGACCAACGACGCGGGCGAGTTGCTCCTGATCCAGCGGGCCGACTCGGGAATCTGGCTCTACCCGACGGGCTGGTGCGACGTGGGCTACTCGGCCCCAGAGGTCGTGGTCAAGGAGGTCCTCGAGGAGACGGGCATCGAGGTCGAGCCGGTGCGGCTCATCGGCGTGCTCGACGGGATGCGCCTCGGCGTGTCGCGCATCCCGCTCTACTCGCTCATCTTCTTCTGCCGCGCGACGGGCGGCTCGCTACAGATTCACCCGCTCGAGTGCACCGACGCCGGTTGGTTCACGCGCGACAACCTGCCGTCGCCGACCATCGGCGCCGAGCGGTGGGCCGGTCCCATCTTCGCCGCGATCGACGGCGAGCAGCGCGACGTCTTCTACGACGACCTGCGCCGGCCGGTGTGGCGGGCCGAGTCATGAACGTCGAGATCGAGGTCGCTTCGGCGGCGACGCCGGCGCTGCGCGACGCGCTCAACCGCCTGGTGCCCCAGCTCTCCTCGAGCGCCAAGCCGCTCACCGACGACGACGTCGCACGACTCACGAGTGATCCCGACGTGACCCTGTTCGTCGCGACCATCGACGGCGTGATCGTCGGGACGCTCACCCTGGTCGTGTTCGCCATTCCGAGCGGGCACCGCGCGTGGATCGAGGACGTCATCGTGGACACCGACGCGCGGGGCCTCGGCATCGGGGCGGCCCTCACCCTCGCCGCCATCGACGAGGGGCGCCGGCGTGGCGTGCGAACGATCGACCTCACGAGCCGGCCGTCGCGCGAGGCGGCTAACGCGCTGTACCGCAAGCTCGGCTTCGAGACTCGCGACACGAATGTCTATCGTTTTTTCATAGAAAGCCCCCGAAACATATCTTCGGTCAAAGTCTGAACCTACGCTCAGCCGTTCGCCGATGTGATTCCCGTGCTTGAAAGCATTCGCCGGTACCTGGAGTCACACGGCCCTTGTAATCTGCTCACTATGAAGAAAGTCTTGGAAGAGATCGAGATGAACCGAGCGCGAATCGACGCTCTGGTGCACAAGCACCGGGGGATTTCCGTGTCGATCTTCGGGTCGGTCGCGCGGGGCGAAGAGACAGCGAATAGTGACATTGACTTCTTGGTCAAGTTCGAGAAGGGGAGTTCGCTGTTTGATCTTCTACATCTGCAGGACGACCTCCAAGGACTGCTGGGCCGCAAAGTTGATGTTGTTTCTGTCGGCGGGCTGAAGAAAAGAGATGATCACATCCGGCTCGAAGCCGTGGCGCTTTGAGCCGGAGCGACAATCTACGCCTTCTTGACATCATCGACGCCGCGAACGAAGTCGCCGCAATAGTTGCCGAAGGTCATGATGCTTATTTGGCCAGCGCCGTATCCAAGCGAGCCATCGAACGATTACTTGAAATCATTGGCGAAGCCGCCAACCTTCTTTCGGACGAAACAAGAAGTTCGTTTCCGAACGTGGAATGGCGTGACATCACCAACCTGAGAATCCTGCTCGCTCACCACTACTTCAGAGTTGATGAGGAACAGACGTGGGTGATCGCTTCGGTTTCGGTCCCTGACCTAGCGAGCAAAATCCAGTCCTAGTGATTCCGATTTTCGCTTCCGACCTCACGCAGTAGACCAACGTCTACCGACTGACAATCGCCACCGACTGAACGGCGCGGACGCCGACGCATCGGCTTAGGATTTCGCGGTGACCGACGTGCGCGCCACCGACGATCGTGCCGAATTGCCGACGGCGGCGTTCGCGTTTCCCGGTCCTCTGCGAGACCGTCTCGTGCGCGCCATCCTCGATGGCCACAAGGTGACGACCACGTCACTCGCCCTGGCGAACGAGGTGGAGGGCGCGCCGTTGCCGCGGGTGGGGGGCCGATCCGTGGTCCTCGACTCGAATGAGCGCCCCGTGTGCGTGATCGAAACGGTCGAGGTGCGCGTCGTTGCCCCCGGTGACGTGGACTACGACCACGCAGACGGCGAAGGCGAGGGCTACGCCTCGGTCGCTGAATGGCGCGCGAGCCACGAAGACTTTTGGCGCGGACCCGAGATGCTCGAGTCGCTCGGTCGCCGTGCGCTCGTCCTGGACGACGCGACGCCAGTGGTCGTGGAGCGCTTTCGCGTCGTCGACCTCGACGGCGTCGCGACGTCCTCACTTTGAATCGCGCACGTCGACTTCGATAGGTTCAGATGATGGAAAGTGACGCGCCGGGCCTGTCCCTTGGTGACCAGCGTGAGGCGGCGTTGTCGCGCACGACGCACCACGTACTGCACGCGTGGAAGGAGTTCGACACCGCGCGCGAGCGTGAGTCCCAGCCCAGCGAGGCCCTGCGTAGAGCCCTGACGATGCCGCTGCCTCGGCAAGGAAGTGACGTCCTCGAGGTCATCGATGAGGCGGTCGAGGTACTCGACTCGTCCCTCGCCCAGTCCCGGCCCCGGTACTTCGCCTTCATCGGCTCGAGCGGCCTCGAGGCAGGCGCGCTGGCGGACCTGCTCGCCCACTCCTACGACACCAACCTGGCCGTGGACGCCGGCGCGGCGACGGCTCTCGAGTGGCAGGCCGTCGGCTGGCTGGCCTCGTTCATCGGGTTCCCGGCCCAGACCGGCACCTTCACGAGCGGCGGCACGATCTCTAACATCACGGCCCTCGCGTCGGCCCGCGAGGCCGCGATTCCCGGGGCTCGCGAGCGCGGCCTCGGCGGCGTGCGCCCGACCCTGTACTGCTCGGACGAGGCGCACTACTCGATCACCCGTGCGGCCGAGGTCCTCGGGATCGGATCGGCCAACGTTCGCGCGATCGCCATCGACGAGCAGCGTCGGATGCGCCCCGACGAGCTGCGCGCGCAGCTGCGCGCGGACATCGCCGAGGGCTGCACGCCCGTCGCGATCGTCGCCACGACCGGCACGACGCTCACCGGTGCCGTCGACCCGATCGCCGAGCTGGCCGACGTCGCCCAAGAATTCGGCGTGTGGCTGCACGTCGACGGCGCCTACGGCGCGCCGGCCGCCGCCGTCGCGAGCCAAGCGGATGCCTTCGCCGGTCTCGATCGCGTGGACTCGGTGACCGTCGACTGCCACAAGTGGATGTTCGTGCCCAAGGCGTGCAGCGCCGTGCTCGTGCGTGACGCCTCGGCGCTCGCGAAGGTCTTCGCCCACGACGAGGCCTACATGCCCCACGCGGGCGGGCACTACAACGCGGTGGACATCACGCTCGAGTACTCGAGGCCCCTGCGGGCGCTCAAGCTCTGGATGCTCTTCGCGACCCACGGGGCCGATGCGGTGCGCGACGCGATCGAGGGAAACTGCGAACAGGCCCAGCTGCTCTACGACTGGGTCCGGTCCCGGCCACGCTTCGAGACCCTGGGCAGTCGTCCCCAGCTGTCGATCGTGCCCTTCCGGATCGTCATCGACGGCTGCGCCGATCCCGATCGTCACAACGACGAGCTGTGCACGGCGATCCAGCGCGACGGTCGCGTCTACGTCTCGCCGGCGACCATCGACGGCCACGTGTGGTTGCGGCCGTGCTTCACCAACTTCCGCACGACGCCCGACGACGTGGCGATGCTCCTCGACGTGGCCGAGGAGCTCGGCTCGACCTGTGCCTCGTTGCACGGCTGACCCGCGGGCGTTCACGGTCGCGTCGGTCGCAAATCGCCCGCGACGCGGTACGATGCGTAGGTGATTGTTTGCGCCCCGATAACACCTGATGGACAGATTGATCCCCGTTGGGGGCGGGCCGACTGGATCGCCGTCGCCGACGTCAGCGATGGCGCCGTCACCTCCTGGAACCCGGTCGAGGTCTCTTGGAGTCGGCTCCACGACGAGGGCTCGTCGGCGCGCCACCACGCGCGCGTCGCGCGGTTCCTCCTCGACCACCAGATCGAGGCGGTGATCGCGAGTCACGTCGGCGACGGGATGGTGCGCATGCTCGCGACG
>JAJZSM010000147.1 GCA_021849765.1 Actinomycetes bacterium
AGGCCGTCATCGACGAGTACGGTGCCGAGCGCATCCCCTACATCTCGGTCGAGACCAACGTCAACATGGCGGGCGGCCAACCGGTCTCCATGGCGAACCTGCGCGCCACCTACGAGCTGTGCCGCGCGAAGGGGATCTACCTCATGCTCGACGCCACGCGAGCCGTGGAGAACGCCTGGTTCATCAAACAGCGCGAGCCGGGGTACGCGGACAAGAGCGTGCGCGCGATCCTGCGCGAGATCTGCAGCTACTCCGACGGCGCGACCGTGTCGTCAAAGAAGGACAACCTCGTCAACATCGGCGGCTTCCTCGCGCTGCGCGACGCCGAACTAGCGCGCCGCGCGCGGGGACTGCTGGTGGCCTTCGAGGGCCTGCACACCTACGGCGGGATGTCTGGGCGCGACATGGAGGCCCTCGCCCAGGGGATCCGCGAGATGGTCGAGACCGACGACCACATCGCCGCGCGCATCGGACAGGTGGAGTACCTGGGTCACGCCTTGCTGGACGCCGGCGTGCCCATCGTCGTGCCCATCGGCGGTCACGGCGTGTTCCTCGATGCCCGCACGATCCTCGCTCACATCCCCCAGGAGCAGTTGCCAGCCCAGGCGTTGGCCGCCGCCCTCTACGTCGACTCTGGTGTGCGCTCGATGGAGCGCGGCATCGTATCGGCCGGCCGTGACCCGAAGACCGGGGAGAACCACCACCCCAAGTTGGAGTTGGTGCGCCTCACGATTCCGCGACGGGTCTACACCCAGGCGCACATGGACGTGGTCGCCGAGTCGGTGATCGAGGTGTTCGAGCACGCCGACGAGATCAGCGGGCTGCGCTTCACCTACGAGCCCGACGACCTGCGCTTCTTCCTCGCGCGCTTCGAACCGATCGCCTGAATCGCCTCCGGCGTCGCGAACGACCGAGCAACGCGAACACCCGTTGAACGGAACGGTGGTGTCGCGCACCCGAGGACGATTCGGCCCCGAGTGTCCTGGCCAAGGTAAAGATTTCGTAGGAACATCGGGTTTTGGACGATTTTGGGCGAGAATAGTCGGATGTCCTCGTTCGTCCAGCACTACGGCTACTTCGCGCTGTTCATCCTCGCCATCGCCGAATCGGCCCTCATCCCGATCCCCTCGGAGGTCACCTTCGGCTTCGCCGGTGCACTGGCCACCTCGGCGGTAACGGGTCACGCCCAGTTCTCGATCCTCGGCATCATCGTCGTCGGGGTCGTCGGTTCGCTGATCGGCTCGGTCATCGCCTACGAGGTCGGTCGCACCCTCGGTCGGGCGATCGTGGACCGCTGGGGTAAGTGGATCCTGCTCACCCACGGCGACCTCGACGCCGCCGAACGGTGGTTCGCCCGCTACGGTGCCGCTTCGGTCCTGATCGGACGCGTGCTGCCGGTCGTGCGCACGGTGATCTCGCTGCCCGCCGGCGTGGCCGAGATGAAGCGCGGTCCCTTCGCCATCCTCACGGTCATCGGATCGGCGGTGTGGATCGGACTCTTGACGGTGCTCGGCTACGCCGCCGGATCGAACTGGACCCGGGTGAGCCACGACTTCCACCTGTTGCAGAACCCGATGATCGTGCTCATCGTGCTCGTGCTCGCGTGGGGATTCTGGCACCGGGTGCGCACGGTTCGTCGGTACAACGCGGGAACGTCGAGCAGTCGCGGTCGCCACGCGAAGTGACCTCGGGCGACGACTTTGGTGCTGACCCGAGGTCGACGGAGTCCGTCAGGTAACCTTCCCTCACGATGAGGCACGTTCGCGCCGCGACCCGCACGCTCGTGGCCGCGGCCACGTTGGCGGGGGCGCTTGTCGTCGCGGCCGGTTCCCCGAGTGCGGGAAGCGGGTATTTGACCACGATCGGCGAGTGGCAGACCATCGCCCCCGGTGGCGCACAACTGGGTCTCGCGCTCGACAACGGCGGGAACCTACTCAGTTTCGCCGAGCCGGGTCAGCTCGACCTCTACGCGCGAAGCGACCTTCTCACGGCCATGGCCGGCGTACCGTCCACGGGGCCGACGCGCAAGCTCGCGATCGTGAGTACCAACGGGCGCAGCGTCGCGGGCATCGCCGTAGCGGACTCGGGCACGATCTACTTCGACACGGGTTCGTCGAGCACCATCTGGGTGCTCGCCCCAGCGAGGCACGCCCTGACCGGGCTCCCCCTCACCTCGACACCCTCCGGCGGCTTCTCGGGGCTCGCGCTCTCGGCGGACCAGCGCTTCCTCTACGCGGCCAATGAGCGGACCGGCAAGGTGTACCGCATCAACCTCTCATCACTTCAGGTCACGGTCGCTTTCGACGCCGCTGGCGACGGACTCCAGCAGATGGCGACCGACGTCGTTGGAAACCTCGATGTCGTTGGCGACAGTGGCGCCGTCTACTCCATCGCTGCGGCGACGTTGGCCGCCGGGGTCACCGCGACCCGCGGACGCGGAGCGACCGTCATCGCGTACCTCGGCACGCACGCGCATCCTGGTGGACTCGCCATCGACGGTGCCAACAACGTCTACGTGTCCACGTGCGCCTCGACCTCGTCGCCCCACCTCTCGGTCGGGGTCGTCACCGCTGGCGCTGCCGCACACGCGCGCGCGACAGGTGCGCCGGCCACGACGGCCAACGGTGGCGTCGTGGCGATCGCCGACACGAGAGCCGAACCGTCCTTCACGTGCATCGAGCCACTCGCGGTGGCTAACGGCGTCCTGTACGCGGGGGACTGGCACAACGCCAAGATCTGGGGTCTGCCCCTGCGCGACTTGGGGCGTTTGGTGAACCGGACGCCGGCGACGTCCGGGCGGGTCCAACTGGTGCGAACGGCGTCGACACTGCTCGCGACGTGGGCGTCGGTGCCCGACGCGCTCGAGTACGTTTGCACGCTGATGGCGAGTGCCGTGGTGCCCACGAATATCCGCGAGACCACGGTCTCGACCGCGTGCTGGTTCGGGGGACTGACCACCACCGAGCGCTTCGGCGTACGCGTCGTGGCCAACGGCACCTCGAGCGAGGTCGTCGGCTACGCCCCGGCACCACCCATGACCACCATCACCTGTTCGCGCGGCAAGACCATCCGCCGAGTCGAGTCCTACGCGCCGCGATGTCCGGCGGGCTACTCCCAGGTTCACTGAGCCTGAGCGAGGTCAGGTCCGAGTGACGTCCCCTACGCGTTGAGTGCGGCGAGGACCTTCGCCGCGTGCCCGTTCGCGCGCACGCCGTACCAAACGTGCTCGATGCGTCCCGTCGGGCCGATCACGAACGTCGAGCGGATTACGCCGGTCACGGTCTTGCCGTAGAGCTTCTTCTCGCCGTAGGCGCCGTATTTCGTCATGACCTTCCGATCGGGGTCTGAGAGCAGCACGAAGTTGAGGCCGTACTTGTCGATGAAGCGCTGGTGCGAAGCGCCGTCGTCGGGTGAGACACCGATCACCGTTACCCCGAGCCCGACGAAGCTCGCCAGCTCGTCGTTGAACTGGCACGCCTCGGTCGTACAGCCGGGGGTGTCGTCAGCGGGGTAGAAGTAGAGCACGACGCGATGGCCCGCGAAGTCGGCCAGGCGCACCGGTGCGCCCGACTGGTCGTTCAAGGTGAAGGCCGGTGCGCGGCCACCGATCTCGAGTTTCATGGCGCCTCCGTACGTTGGATTGGAATCGGACCTAGACTAGGTGCGGAGCTCGAGGATTGAGCTCGGGCCCACCTTTCCTTACGAACGCCGGTTTCGGGTCCAACCGAGAAAACGGATGTTCCGTGAGTAGCCAAACCGATGTGTCGGTATCGACCGACTCGTACGCCACCACCAAGCCCTTCGCCGAACTCGGGGTTGATTCCCGTCTCGTCGAGGTCCTCACCAGCCAAGGCATCACCACCGCCTTCCCGATCCAGGCGCTGACCATCCACGACGCGCTCGCCGGTCGAGACGTCTGTGGCAAGGCCAAGACCGGTTCGGGTAAGACGCTCGGCTTCGGACTGCCAATGCTCCAACGCATCGCCGCGACGCCGGGTCCTACCGGCTCGGGTCCCGCGCGGCCCCGGGGACTCGTCCTGTTGCCGACCCGTGAGCTCGCCGTCCAGGTCCACGAGGTCCTCGAACCGCTCGGTGCCGCCCTCGGGCTCGCCGTCACCGCCGTCTACGGCGGCGCGGACATTGAGCGACAGGTGAAGAACCTTCGCAAGGGCAGCGACGTGATCATCGCCACGCCGGGTCGGCTCATCGACCTCGGCGACCGTGGCGAGGTGAAGGTTGAAGGACTCGACGTACTCGTGCTCGACGAGGCCGACCGAATGGCGGACATGGGCTTCATGCCCCAGGTCGAGTGGGTGCTGCGACGCATCGCCACCCGTCCCCACCAGACACTGTTGTTCTCAGCGACCCTCGACGGCGCAATCGATCGACTGGTGAAGCGCTACCTCACCGACCCGGTGTTCCACGAGGTCGCGAGCGACACCCAGACGGTGGCCCAGATGGCCCACCACTTCTTGAACGTGCACCAGATGGACCGCATCAAGGTCGCCGCGACGATCTGTCGGTCCTTTGACAAGACGATCATCTTCTGTCGCACCAAGCGCGGCGCCGACCGCCTGGTCGAACAGCTCGAGAAGGAAGGCGTCCGCGCCGCCGCGATCCACGGTGACCTTCGCCAGAGCCAGCGCGAGAAGGCGCTCGCGGATTTCAGCGCGGACAAGCTCCCGGTGCTCGTCGCGACCGACGTGGCCGCGCGCGGTCTGCACATTGACGCCGTGGACTGCGTGATGCACTACGACCCGCCCGAAGACCACAAGGCCTACCTGCACCGCTCCGGACGCACCGCG
>JAJZSM010000148.1 GCA_021849765.1 Actinomycetes bacterium
CAATCTCGCCGACCGGCTGCGCGGACGAAACGCCAGCCTGTGGTCGCTCGCCATCCTCTTTGTGATTTCGCCGCTCCCCTCGGCCCAGCTCTTTGTCGCGGCGGGTCTGCTCGAGCTACGCCTGGTGGTGCTCGGTGCGTCCTTCTTCGTGGGTCGGCTCGTCACGTACTCGCTCTACGTGGCCACTGCGGTCGCCGTCGACCACCAACTTGGCTCACTACTCACCAACGTGTGGGGCGAGCCCTGGTGGATCGCCCTGCAACTCGCCCTGGTGCTGGCCATCTCGCTGCTGCCACTCCTACCCTGGCGATCGCAGCGATCGCAGCACCGCTGACGGACGTCAGTTGTCGCCCGACGGGGGCGCGTCAGAACCCCCGGACACGATGGTCGTCACCGGCCGGTCGGGGTTGTTCCTACCGAGCGGTGACTGGTCGAGCAACTCGACCTCCACCTCACGCAGTCGGGTGGCCTTCACGATCGCCAACCGGTACTGATCGCGGGCGTTGATCTGGTCGGCCGAGGTCTTCGCGCGAGCCATCCGCACGCGAAGCATCCTCGTGGCGTCGCCGACGGACCGGGCGAAGGTGGCGTCGATGGCCGCCATCGCGCCGCGATAGGTCTGGGCGTGGTGGGCGGACCGGGTGACGGGGGGCGTCGCGGGTCGGTGGGTGGCGGGCAGTCCACCGGCGAGGGCCGGCGTGGACAACGCGAGTGAGGCGGTCACCACCGCCACCCCGACCGACCTGCGTACCACGTTCACGTTCACCTCCAACGACAAGTAGCGTACCCATCATTCTTGTGAGGACGTTGTGATTCGCGTCGGTCTTTCGTGAGACGTCCGGCGAACCGGTACGCTTCGAACCATGGGCGAGACGACCGCGACCATCCTGATCGTCGACGACGAGGCGGGCGTGCGAGACCTGCTCGGCGACGCCCTGCGCATCGCCGGCTACGAGACCTTGGCGGCCGGTGACGGCGACGAGGCGCTGGCGCTCTGGCGCGCGAACTCAGTCGAGCTCTGCATCGTCGACGTCAACATGCCCACGATGAACGGCTTCGAGTTCGTCGAGACCGTGCGCCGCGAGGACGCCGCCCTCCCGATCTTGCTGCTCTCGGCACGCGACGCCGCCGTCGACGTCGCCCACGGCCTGCGCATCGGGGCCGACGACTACGTGCGAAAGCCCTTCAGCCTCGAAGAGCTCCTCTTGCGGGTGGCGGCGATCCTGCGACGCACCGCGGGTGCGACCGAGGACGACCGCGTCCTGCACTGCGGGCCGCTCACCATGAACGTGGACCGCCACGAGGTCACCGTGGGCGAGGAGCTGGTCGACATGTCCGCGACCGAGTTCCGCCTCCTCGAGGTACTGCTCAGCAAGAAGAACCACCTCTTGACGCGCGAGCAACTGCTGCGCGACGTCTGGGACATCACCTTTGACTCCGAGACCTCCGTACTCGACACGTACATCTCCTATCTGCGCAAGAAGATCCACCGCGATGACTTCGCGCCCATCACCACCGTGCGCGGCGTCGGCTTCAAGTTGGTCGATCCGCGCCCGTCGGCGTGACGCTCTCCACCCGACTGACGTTCCTGCTCATAACGATTACGGCCCTCGTGGCGCTGCTCGTGGGCGGCTACTCGGTGACCACGGCCACCCACGCGCAGTACGCGACGCTCAACAACGCGATCGACACCGTGGCCACGAGCGGCGCCGGCCATCCGCTGACTGCGCTCAGTGACGCCATCAACATGGTCCAACAGGACAACCTGAACCTCACGCTCGAGGTCATCGACGCCTCGGGCAAGGTCACCGTCGTCGCCAACGGGACCGTGCCGCTCACGGCGCGACCAACGCGCGCCGACGTACTCGCCTCGCTCAACGCCCTTCGCACCTCGAGTGACCTGCCCGGCTTCGTCTATCGCTCGATCGCCATCGGCGGTGGGGACTACCTGCTCATCGCCGGGTCGACGAGTGCCATCTCGGCCGCGTCACACCGCGTCGTCGAACGCACCATCCTCGTCGGGATCATCGCCGCCCTGGTCATGGGCATCGTGGCGCGGCTCTTCATGCGCCGCGACCTGCGCACCTTCGCGGCGCTGACCTCGTTCGCGACCGGCGTCGCGAACGGGGCGATCGACCTGACACCACCGGAGGCCTCGGGCAGCACCGACGTGCGCGAGCTCCAGCGCGCCCTCGCCTCGATGGTCGCGGCCCTGCAGTCCACCATCGAGACCGAGAAGCGCACGAGTGAGGCGATGCAACGCTTCATCGGGGACGCCTCCCACGAGCTGCGCACCCCCCTCACGGTGATCAAGGGGTACACCGACCTGCTCGCGACGACGGCCATTGACGATGTCCAACGCGACCGCGCGATCGCGCGCATGCGCACCGAGACCGTGCGAATGGAGTCCCTCGTGCGCGACCTGCTCTTCCTCGCCGAGGTGCGCGAAGTCGGACGTCACGACCACGTCGAGCTCGACCTCAGCGAGGTCGTGGCGAGCGCGACGCACGACTTCGCCCTCGACCACCCCGAACGACCGCTCACCGAGGACATCGCGCCGTCGGTGCGGATCAGCGCGCGTCGCGAGTACGTCGAACGTCTGCTCACCAACGCCCTCACGAACGTCCTACGTCACACGACGCCCACGGACCCACTACGCGTGACCCTGCGCAACAACCCGGTGACCCTGCGCATCGAGGACGGCGGACCGGGACTGCCCGCCGCCTCCTACGGTCAGCGCCTCGAGCAGTTCCGCCGGTTCGATCCGTCGCGATCACGCGCCTCGGGCGGCTCGGGACTCGGCATGAGCATCATGGCTGACGTGACCGACGCCCTCGGCGGCACCCTCACCACCGAGCGCAGCGAACTCGGCGGTCTGGCGCTCGTCTTCCGATTCCCGGCACTCGCCGCTCGACTCAGCGGCGTTCCTGGAGCAGCGCCAGACGGCTCTTGAACTCGGCCTCGTCGAGTTCGCCCTTCGCGAAGCGGGTCCGCAGGATCTCGATGGCGTCCCCGTTGGGCGAGCCGAGCATCGACGGCCCGCCGTGATCGTGATGGTCGTGGTAGTAGTGGCCGTGGCGGAAGTGGCGCACCGAGTAGACCACGCCCATCACGAGCACTGTCCAGAACAGGATCATGAAGATCACCATCACCACCCACCATCCGGGCCCCGCACCCTGTCCGTACTGCCAACCGTATCCACCCATGGCGACTACCTCCTTGGCCTTACCCGACCCTAAACCCTTCCGTCAGGGCCCTTAAGCCCTTCTTAACCATCGCCCCGAATCAGACCGGTACCGTGAGGCCATGACCGACATCACATTCTCCCTCGTAGCCCTCGACTGTCCGGACCCGGTTCGCCTCGCCGAGTTCTACGCCCAACTCACCGGATGGTCCGTCGAGCCGGTCGACGAGACGACCGACGGGCTGGCCGACTGGGTCCAGCTCGCCAGTCAGGGCCAGGCGACGATCGCCTTCCAGCGGGTGGCGAACTACGTCGCACCGACCTGGCCCGAGGGGGCCGTGCCCCAGCAGCTGCACTTGGACTTCGACGTCGACGACCTCGACGACGGTGAGCGGGTGGTGCTCGGTCTCGGGGCGAGCGCCGCGTCCTACCAGCCCGGCGAGACGTTCCGAGTCTTCCTCGACCCGGTCGGACACCCCTTCTGTCTCGTCCAGCGCCGTCAGGGATAGCGTCGACTCATGACAATTCGAATGCTCGGAACCAGCTGGTGCAGCGACTGCACCCGCTCCAAGGCCTTCCTCAACCGTCACGAGATCCCCTTTGAGTGGACGGACATCGAACTCGACGACCAGGCCGCGGCCGAGGTGGAGCGTCTCAACGGGGGTCGACGGACCGTGCCGACCATCCTCTTCGAGGACGGCACCATCCTCGTCGAGCCGAGCGACGAGCAGCTCGCCCACCAACTCGGCCTCGATTGAGCAGCGAGCGGCGTCGCGGCGCCCGACGGCTCGCGCAGAACTGTATAGACTGGTCCTTCGCGTCGTCGGACTCCGGTTCGGCGCACCGAGGACCTGTGGTGCAGCTCGGAGTGCACGCCGCCCTGTCAAGGCGGAGGTCGCGGGTTCAAATCCCGTCAGGTCCGCTCGACACCTTCGGGTGGCGAGGTTTTGGTCGAGTAGCTCAGTTGGTAGAGCGCGCGCCTGAAAAGCGCGAGGTCACCGGATCGACGCCGGTCTCGACCACCACGGTCGTCACCGGTCCCCAACCGGGGCCCGGTGGTGGCGTCGGCTCGGCGTGTGCTCCCAGGGGCCGCGGACCACGACGTCGACCTGGCCACGGCGCGCGACGGCCGATCCCTTCGAATCAACGACGCGCCACACCGGCTCCACGATCGCCACGACCGGTGAGTCTCGGTGCACCTCGACGAGATACCACGACGGTCGCTGCGCCGCGCGCACGGAACGGTAGATGAATCGGGTGGCGCTCGGCGTAGTCTCGGTCATGCCCCGACGGTATCGAGGCGGTGTCACAACGGAGGACCGTGGCAGACCTGGCGTCATTCACCCCACGCTGGTGCGACCAGCCCACTGACACGCCCTGGCCGACATCCGACTGGCCCGAGGGACCCCGGCGCGCGGCCCTCGACGCGGTCGTGAACGAGGGCTTCGCCGACGCCGACCTCGCCGAGACCAACGCCGTGCTCGTGGTCTCCCACGGACGGATCGTCGCCGAGCGCTACGGCGGCACCACCCCGTCCTTCACCGGCGACGGCGAGCCCGTCGGCCCCTCGACGCCCCTCATCTCGTGGTCGATGGCCAAGTCCGTGCTCCACGGCGT
>JAJZSM010000149.1 GCA_021849765.1 Actinomycetes bacterium
CCGACGCACCGAGTTACCTCGGCACCTCGCACCGACAGGCGACCGTGCGCAACAAGGTCGGTGAGGTGCGTGACGGTCTCACGGCTCTCTTCAACCTGCCCGACGGCTACGAGGTACTGCTCGGCAACGGGGGCACGACCTGCTTCTGGGACGCGGCCACCTTCCACCTCATCGAGCGCCGCAGCCAGCACCTCAGCTTCGGCGAGTTCTCCTCCAAGTTCGCCTCGGCCGCGAAGTCGGCGCCCCACGTCGAGGCCCCCCAGGTCATCGTAAGTGAGCCCGGCACCCATCCGAGCCCCGTCGTGGACGACTCGATCGACCTCTACGCGCTCACCCACAACGAGACCTCGACGGGCGTCATGATGCCGATCGCGCGTCCCGAGGGCGCGACCGGGCTCGTCGCCGTCGACGCCACCTCGGCCGCCGGCGGGCTCACCGTCGACCCCACCCAGTTCGACTGCTATTACTTCGCCCCCCAGAAGTCCTTCGCCTCGGACGGCGGGCTCTGGATTGCGCTCTGCTCGCCCGCAGCCATCGCGCGCATCGAGCAGCTGGCAACCTCTGACCGGTGGGCCCCGGCCTTCTTCGACCTGAAGATCGCCCTGGACAACTCACGCCTGAACCAGACCTACAACACGCCCGCGCTCGCGACGATCCACCTGCTCGCCTCCCAGATCCGCTGGATGAACGAGAGCGGCGGGCTCGCCTTCGCCGCGGGCCGTTCGAGCCGCTCGGCCGAGATCCTCTACTCGTGGGCCGAGGCCTCGGAGTTCGCCACGCCCTTCGTGGCCGAGCCCGCCCAGCGCAGCCACGTCGTGGGGACCATCGACTTCATCGACGCGGTTGACGCGACGGTCGTGGCCAAGGTGCTGCGAGCGAACGGCGTCGTGGACACCGAGCCCTACCGCAAGCTCGGTCGAAACCAGCTGCGCGTGGCGATGTTCCCGAGCGTCGACCCCGAGGACGTCGCGTCGCTCTGTGCGAGCATCAACTACGTCGTGGGGAACCTGTAATCACCCACAGTCCCGAAAGAGCGCTCTCGGCCGAGGCCTGCTTTCGTAACGTCATCACCATCGGTGGCGATCGCGGGCGGTACCGGGTCGAGTGGCTGTGGCGAGTGCGCGGTTTCCTCGACCGACTGTTGGGCGGACCGGAGCTTCAGCGCGGACGGCGACACCCGACCGAGCTACGCGTCGGCAACCACGTCGACTTCTGGCGCGTCGAGGAACTCGAAGCACCCACGGTGTTGCGCTTGCGCGCCGAGATGATCCTGCCCGGCGAGGTGTTGCTCGAGTGGCGTTTCGAACCGACGTCGACGGGCACGCGCGTGACCCGGCGCGCCCGCTTCAAGCCGCGCGGACTCTGGGGCCGCCTCTACTGGTACAGCGCCGCGCCGTACCACGCTCTGGTCTTCCCCGGGATCATCCGCAGCATCGTCGCCGACGCCCCGGCCCCCTAGGTCAGTCGACTGCACCGCCCGAGGCCTCCGAGACCTTCTGCTTGCCCGCTGAGACGAAGGGCATCATGGCGCGCAACTTCTTGCCGATGTCCTCAATCGGGTGCTTCTTGCCGACCTCGCGCAACTCGCGGTAGCGCGGCCGGCCGATCTCGTTCTCCTTGATCCATTCGGCGGCGAAGGTGCCGTCTTGAATCTCGGTGAGCACCTTCTTCATCTCGGCCTTCACCTGGCTCGTGATGATCCGCGGACCGCGAGTCAGGTCGCCGTACTCGGCTGTGTCCGACACCGAGAAGCGCATCCCCGTGATCCCCTCTTCGTACATCAGGTCCACGATCAGCTTGAGTTCGTGCAGGCACTCAAAGTACGCGCTCTCGGGCTGGTAGCCCGCCTCGACGAGGGTCTCGTAGCCCGCGGTCACGAGGGCGCTCACGCCACCGCAGAGCACGGCCTGCTCACCGAAGAGGTCCGTCTCGGTCTCCTCGGTGAAGGTCGTCTCGAGCACCCCGGCCCGGGTGGCCCCGATGCCGTGGGCGTAAGCGAGGGCGATCGCGTGCGCCTGGCCGGTCGCGTCCTGGTGGACCGCGATCAGCGAGGGGACGCCGCCGCCCTCAACGTAGGTGCGTCGCACCAGGTGACCGGGACCCTTGGGCGCCACCATCGCGACGTCCACGTCGGCGGGCGGGTTGATGAGGTTGAAGCGGATGTTGAAGCCGTGGGCGAAGAGCAGGCACTTGCCCGCCGTGAGGTGCGGGGCGACCTCGAGGTCATAGATGCGCTTCTGCTCGGTGTCGGGCAGCAGCATCATGATGATGTCGGCCTCGGCGGCGGCGTCAGCGATGCCGAGCACGCGCAGGCCCGCCTCCTCGGCCTTGAAGACCGAGGAGGACTCGGGGCGCAGCCCCACGCGAACGTCGAGTCCCGAGTCGTGCAGGTTGAGCGCGTGCGCGTGGCCCTGTGAGCCGTAGCCCAGGATCGCGATCTTCTTGCCCTCGAGGATCTCGGGGTGGGCGTCGCCCTCGTAGTACATGGTGGTCATGGTCCTATCCTTCTAGTGCTCGACGGTGGCCGGAGTGTTCCGGCCAAGTCTAGGGAGTGCGACGCGGCCCGTCCGATGCAGTTCGACCTCGGCGAAGGCCTCGAGGGCCCGTTCGAGGTCGTCACACGCGCTCGGCGTGCCCGCGAGCATGACCGTGACCGCTCCCGGGTCGACGTCGACGATCGCGGCGCCGGCGTTGCCCAGCGTGTCGAGCAGCGGGGTCCGGTTCGCCACATCGGTCTTGATCGTCGCGAGCAGCAGCTCGCGTTCGACAGCTTCACGAGGGGCGATGTCAGAGATGGCGACCACGTTCACCAACTTGTCCAACTGCCCGACGATCTGCTCGAGGGGCGCGGACTCGGCGTCGACGACGATCGTGACCCGCGAGTACCGGGCGTGGCTCTCGGACGGGGCGACGGCCAGTGAGTAGATGTTAAAGCCGCGCCGGGCGAACAGCCCGGCGATGCGTGCGAGCACGCCCGACTTGTTCTCCACCAGCACCGAGAGGATATGGTGGCGCACCGGTGAATGAACGGGCTCGCCGGCGAAGGGCTCGGGGACGTTCATCGCGCACCCCCGCGCTGGGAGGGGTGGACCATGATGTCGTCGTTGCTGACGCCCGCGGGCACCATCGGGAAGACCTTCTCGGTACTGTCGGTGCGAAAGTCGATCACCACCGGTACGTCGTTGATCTTGTTGGCCTCGTCGATCACGTCGTTCATCTCCTTCACGTTGGTCGCGCGCAGGCCAACGCAGCCCATCGCCTCGGCCCACTTGACATAGTCGGGTAGGTCCGGCGAGAGGTAGACCTCGCTATATCGCTCGTCGTAGAACATCTCCTGCCACTGACGCACCATGCCCAGATAGGCGTTGTTCAAGATCGCCACCTTGATCGGGATCCCCTCGGACCGGGCGGTGACGAGTTCCTGGGCCGTCATCTGGAAGCACCCATCGCCGTCGATGCACCACACGGTGCGATCCGGACGACCGGCCTTGGCCCCAATCGCGGCCGGAACGCCGAACCCCATGGTCCCCGCACCACCCGAGTTGACCCAGGTGTTGGGCTCTTCGAAGGGCCAGTGCTGGGCGGTCCACATCTGGTGCTGGCCCACCCCCGAAGCGACGATCGTCCCGGCCGGCGCCGTTCGGGCGATCGACTCGATGACGTGCTGGGGGCGCAGCGGTCCGTCGACCTCGGGCTCGTCGTAGACGAGAGGGTACTTCGCCTGCCAAGTCCGGATCTCGCGCCACCAGCCGTCAAGGTTCTTCGGGCGTGCGCTCGCGGCGTCAAAGGCGCGCAGCGCCGTGGCGATGTCGGTCTGCAGAGCGACGTCCGGGCGACGAATCTTGCCGAACTCGGCCCGGTCGATGTCCACGTGGATCACCTGCGCGTCGGGGGCGAAGGACGCGATCTTGCCGGTGACCCGGTCGTCGAAGCGGGCGCCGAGGGTGATCAGCAGGTCGCTTCGCTGGATCGCCATGACCGCGGCGTAGACGCCGTGCATGCCCGGCATGCCCAGGTGCTGCTCGTGGGAGTCCGGGAAGGCGCCCCGCGCCATCAGCGTCGTCACAACGGGGATGCGCGTACGTTCGGCGAAGGCGAGCAACTCTGCCGTTGCGCGGGACTTGAGCGTCCCACCGCCGACGTAGAGCACGGGCCGTTCAGACTCCCCGATCAACGCGACGCAGCGCGCCACGGCCACCTCGTCGAGCTCGACCGTCGGACGGTAGCCCGGCAGGTCGTACTCGTCGACCCCGGACGGGTACCACCACTCCATCGTCGACTGCGCCACGTCCTTGGGCACGTCGATCAGCACCGGTCCGGGGCGTCCCGTGGTCGCGAGGTGGAAGGCCGCGGCCACCGCGCGTGGCAACTCGTGGGCCGACTGGACGAGGAAGTTGTGCTTGGTCACCCCCATCGTGATGCCCGTGATGTCGCACTCTTGGAACGCGTCCAGGCCGATCGAGCTGGTCGCGACCTGGCCGGTGATCACGACCAGGGGCGTCGAGTCCATGTGGGCGTTGGTGATCGGCGTGACGATGTTGGTCGCGCCGGGGCCGCTCGTGACCATCGCCACCCCCGCGCGACCGGTCGCCATCGCGTAACCCTCGGCCATGTGACCGGCCCCCTGCTCGTGGCGCACGAGGATGTGGCGGATCGACGAGTCGAGCAGCGGATCGTACACCGGCAGGATGGCGCCGCCGGGCAGGCCGAAGATGGTGTCGACGCCCTGCTGTTCGAGGCTCTTGATGAGGGCTTGCGCGCCAGTGAGTTCCA
>JAJZSM010000150.1 GCA_021849765.1 Actinomycetes bacterium
CCTTACTCTTCACTAAATCGGACTGGGGATTCCCAGCAACCGGAGCCATCTTTATCGAAGAAACGTTGATATTTAGGGATTTTCGATAAGTTTTCCCTGAGACGCTGTGGGTTGGACGGGCATAAACCCTTATGAGAACTGCTATTTGCGCATTTCGGGCCCCGGCGCCCCCGAGCGCCCCTCTACGATGGCCAGATGCAGACCATAAACCGCACCCGTCTCGCCACCCTGCTCGCCGCCGAGGTCGAGCGATACGGGCGTGAACACCCGACCTCGCGGCGCCTCCACGACGACGCGAACCATCTTTTCGGGCGCGTGCCGATGACTTGGATGAGCAAGTGGGCGGGCGGTTTCCCGCTCGGGTTCGCGACGGCGCACGGCGCGACGATTACTGACCTTGATGGCCACGAGCTCGTCGACTTCGCGTTGGGGGACACCGGTGCGATGGCCGGACACTCGCCGGCACCCTTGGTGCGAGCCGTGAACGAACGCCTGGGGGTCCTCGGCGGGGCGACGACCATGTTGCCCAACGAGGATGCCCAGTGGGTCGCCACCGAACTGCATCGACGCTTCGGACTCGACCAATGGTCATTCACACTCTCAGCGACCGACGCCAACCGGTGGCTGCTGCGCCTCGTGCGACTGGTGACGAAACGGCCCAAGATACTGGTGTTCTCCTACAGTTACCACGGGTCGGTCGACGAGTCCTTCGTCATCGTCGGGGCCGACGGCCGGGCGCGATCGCGGCCCGGCAACGTCGCGCCGGCGGTCGATCCGACGATGACGACCCGCGTCGTCGAGTTCAACGACCTGGCCTCGCTCGAGCGCGAACTTGCCGCCGGCGACGTCGCCGCCGTGCTCACGGAGCCGGCGATGACCAACATTGGGATCGTGCTGCCCGAGACCGGCTTCCTCGAGGGGGTGCGCGCCCTCTGTGACCAGAGTGGCACACTCCTGATCATCGACGAGACCCACACCTTCTCAGCGGGTCCGGGGGGCGCGACCCGGCGCTTCGGGTTGCGCCCGGACGCGCTCACGATCGGCAAGTCGCTCGGTGGGGGCGTGGCGTGCGGGGCGTACGGGCTCACCCAGGAGCTGGCCGATCGCGTGTTCGAGGCGGTCGCCGAGGGCGACGACCTCGCGGACATCGTGGACGTCGGCGGGGTCGGTGGCACCCTCGCGGGGAACCCGCTCAGTCTGGCCGCGATGCGCGCGGTGCTCGGCGAGGTGCTCACCGACGAGGCCTTCGAGGCGATGGAGGCACTCGCGACCACCTTCGCCGACGGTGTCCAGTCCACCATCGCCGCGCACGACCTGCCCTGGTCGGTCAGCCAGCTCGGCGCTCGGTGCGAGTATCGCTTCGCTAGCCCCGCACCGGTGACCGGTGGCGCGTCCGCCGCGAGCGCCGACCCGCTTCTTGAGGACTACCTGCACCTCTTCGGGGTCAACCGGGGGGTCCTCTTGACCCCCTTTCACAACATGGCCCTGATGTGTCCGGCCACGACCGCCGACGACGTCGCATTGCACCAGCGGGTCTTTGACGAGGCCGTTGGCGCACTGGTTGGCTAGGGCTCGGTGACGGGCTCGTAGGATTGGCGGGTGTCCGTCTTCGTAGATTCCGCCCAGTTGCACGCCAAGGCCGGTGATGGTGGCGCGGGATGCGTCAGTTTCCGACGAGAGGCGCACGTGGCCAAAGGTGGCCCCGACGGCGGCGACGGGGGCCGCGGCGGCGACGTCTGGCTGGTCGCCGACGCGAACCAGGCGTCCCTGCTCGGATTTCGAGACCACCCCTTTCGTCGCGCCACTGACGGGGCGCACGGCACGTCCAAGCGACAGCACGGGGCCCGTGGACAGGACCTGATCGTCTCGGTGCCCGTGGGCACGGTCGTTCACGACCGCGACGGCGCCGTGCTCGTTGACCTGGCGGGACCGGGGGACCGGTGGCGCGCCGCCGAAGGCGGACTCGGCGGGGCAGGAAACGCCCGGTTCCTCTCCAACCAGCGTCGCGCGCCCGCCTTCGCCGAACAGGGCGAGGTCGGCGAAGAGCAGTGGTACAACCTGGAGCTCAAGCTCCGCGCGGACGTCGCCCTCATCGGTTTTCCCAACGTCGGCAAATCCACGCTCATCGCCCGAGTGTCCGCGGCGAGACCCAAGATCGCCGACTACCCCTTCACGACCCTCGTGCCCAACCTCGGCGTGGTGCGCGTGGGGGAGCGCAGTGGGCGACCCGGTGAGGCCACCGAGTTCGTCATGGCCGACATCCCGGGGCTCATCGAGGGTGCGGCGCAGGGTCGCGGCCTCGGCCATGACTTCTTGCGTCATGTCGAGAATGCGAAGGTGCTCTGTGTGTTGCTCGACCGTTCGACGAGCGCACCGCTCGCGCCAGAGGAGCAGTTGCGCGTCCTACTGCGCGAACTCGGCGAGTACCAGGCGGATCTACTCGAACGCCCGCGGGTCGTCGTTGGTTCAAAGTCCGACGTGGCCGACTCACCCGTCGTGCCGGGTGACCTCGCGATCTCGGCGGTCACCGGCGAGGGAGTTCGGCCGCTGGTCGCGCGACTGGCTACGCTCGTGACCGACGCTCGCCGTGAGGCCGAGGCGGCCAGTGACCACGAGATCGTGATCCACCACCCGATCCAAGACGACGTCGACGTGGTGTCGGTGGGCCCCAACTCGTGGGTCGTCCGTGGCCGCAGCGCTCTGCGTGCGGTCCGGTTCCAAGACCTGACCGATGACGAGGCGCTCGCCGAGATCGTCAAACGACTTCGCGCGCTCGGCGTGGACCGCCTGTTGACCCGCGCGGGAGCCCTGGACGGCGACCTCGTGCAGGTGGGTCCGCTGAGTTTCGAATGGTGGCGTGACGCGGTGGGCGCGGGCCTGGACCGCGGTGACCATCACCGCGCGACGCGCCGCGAGCGCCTGGCGCGTCACGGCCGACTCGGGACAGACGATGACGAGGCGTAGCGCGGTCATCAAGATCGGGACCTCGTCGGTGACCGACGAGGCGGGTGGCGTCGACTACGACGTCTTGGTCAACGTGGCCGCGGACGTCGTTGCCCTGCGTGACGACGGCTGGACGGTCGTCGTAGTGACCTCGGGCGCGATCACCGCGGGTTGGGCTGACGTGGGTGGCGGTCGGCGCCGCCCCACTGACGCTGCGACGCTCCAGGCGGTCTCCGCGGTCGGACAGCCGCTTTTGATGCACGCCTGGCGCAACGCCTTCCAAGAGGCCGGTGCCACCGTCGGCCAGGTGTTGCTCGCGCCGCTCGATTTCTCCCACCGAGGGCAGTACCTCCACGCCCGCGGAACGCTGGAAGCACTCGCGGACCTGCACGTCATCGCGATCGTGAACGAGAACGACGCGGTGGCCGACGAGGAGATCCGCTTCGGCGACAACGACCGACTGGCCGCGTTGGTGGCGAACCTGGTCGGAGCGACCCATCTCGTGCTCCTGACAGACACCGACGGGCTGCTCACGGCTGATCCACGGCTGGACCCGACGGCGACGCTCATCGAAGAGGTCAACGCCATTGACGCCACGATCGAAGAGCTCGCCGGACGAAGTCGCTCGGGCGTGGGCAGTGGCGGGATGTCATCGAAGCTGGCCGCCGCACGGATGGCCACGTGGTCCGGGGTCACGACGGTGATCGCGCCGGCTCGGGTGACGCACCCGGTCCAGCGCGCCCTGAGTGCCGGACCGGGCGCTGGTACGACGTTCCACGCGCGCGCCGATCGACTGCCCGCTCGCAAGGCCTGGATCGCGTTCGCCGTGGCCAGCCGCGGGACGCTCGAGATCAATCAGGGGGCGATGCAGGCGCTCGAACACCACGGTCGAAGTCTGCTGCGCGTCGGGGTCGTCGGCTACGACGGGGGGTTCGTCGAAGGTGACGCCGTCGAGATCGTGGGGCCCGACCGCGAGGTACTGGCTAAGGGGCTCGTGCGCGTCAGCGCCGATTCCTTCGACGACGGGGACGACGTAGTGGTGCACCGTGACGACCTCGTCTTGCTGCGGCGCCCGTAGCCTCCGTTACGCTACGTAGATGGACACGTCGGCCCTCGTGGCTCAAGGCGCCTCGGTTCGAGCGGCCGCTCGTCGTCTCGCCCAGGCGAGTGACGCGACGCGTCGCGCGGTCCTGCGCCGGGTCGCTTCCCAACTCGACGACCGTCGCGCGGCGTTGCTCGCTGTCAACGAACGAGAGGTGCTGGACTACGCCGACGACGGCGCGGGGCTCGATCGCTTGGTCCTCAACGACGCGCGCGTCACCGGTATGGTCGAGGCGCTGCGCGAGATTGCCGACGCCGCCGATCCGCTCTATGAGTCGGTCGATCACGACGTCCGACCGAACGGGCTGCGAGTGGAGCGTGTCCGTGTGCCGCTCGGGGTCATCGGCGTGGTCTACGAGAACCGACCGAACGTCACCAGTGACGTGGCGGGGCTGTGCGTGCGCAGCGGGAACGCGGCGTTCCTGCGCGGCTCGTCGTCGGCGATCGAGTCGAACCGTTTCATCGTCGAGCTGTGGCGTGAGGCGCTCGTCGCGGAGGGCTTGCCCGCGGACGCGGTGGCGATGGTCGAGGACCCGTCTCACGAGGCGGCGATCGCGTTCATGCAACTGAGCGGCGTCCTCGACTGCCTGATACCGCGCGGTGGCCCCCGGCTGATCGCGGCGATGCGCGAGCACGCACGTGTGCCCTACGTCTTGGATGGTGACGGGAACTGCCACATCTTCGTCGACGAGTCGGCGCGCCTCGATCAAGCGCTGGCCATCGTC
>JAJZSM010000151.1 GCA_021849765.1 Actinomycetes bacterium
CGTGGCGCCGAGCGGGTTCCATCGGTGCGGCACTCACGATGGTGGCGACGATGTCGGCGGTCGCTGGGAGCGTGGCGTCAGCGTCCCCCGTGCCCGTCGCTACCGGGACGTGGGGCACCATCACCATGCCGAGCGACTTCCACCCCCATCCCTACTCGAATTACTTCGGTGTCGACGCGAGCGGCAACATCTACTACGTGCCGTCGTCGCAGTTTGCTTCGGTGCGTGGGCGTGACGCCCACCTGTCGGCTCGAATCACGAGCCACACTGCGGGCAGTGGCATCGAGCGCTACAACCCGGTGACCCAGACCTCGACCTTCCTCGACCCCGGGTACGACTTCACCTATTCCGGTGGCCTCGCCGTCACGCCCAACGGCACCGTGGACATCATCACCCTTGACGCCACTCTGAACCAATTCGTCGTCATGCAGGTCGACCCCGCGGGGAACCAGCGGATCCTGAACAGCACATTGCAGGTCTACCCGGAGAGCGGCATCGCGGTGGACGCAGTGGGCAACGTGTACGTGTCGGCGGGCGCTCAGACCGGGTGGGCGGTCTGGGAGATACCGGTATCGGGCGCTCCGCCCGTCCAGGTCGCCTCGGGGCCGAGCGACTTCCTGAGTGAACTCGCGATCACCGCTACGGGCCAGCTCTACGGGTCGTCGCCGTTTAGCAACCAGTATCTCTACCAGATCGCGTCGGGTGTGGGGACGCCCATGGGTGCGTCGCTGATCAATCCGTGGGGACTCGCCGCGGACGGTAACGGCAACCTCTTCGTCGCCGACTACGGGAGTTCGGTGTTTGCCGGTTGTCCCTCCAACACCGTCTGTAACGGGGTCGTGGCGGAGTTCTCCCCGTCGGGCGAGCAGGTCGACCTGCCCCCGACACCGGCGCTCAACCACTTCGGGGCGACAACGCCTACGTTCCTCGCCTACGGCGGGGGCACGCTCTACGCCTGGGACGCTGCGAGTTACGGCGCAAATCCGCCCGTCCTCTACACGTGGTCAGACGCCGGGTCGTCACGTCCACTCGTGACGGCGACCTCGGCGGCGGTGCGCGTGCAGGGCACCCTCAACCAGTCGATCACCGCGACGTGGACTGGTGGCGCGTCGAGCTACCGGTGCACCCTGCTCTACGGCTACGAAAACCCCTCGGTGTTCACCGTGTTGACGACCACGCCGACCTGCACGTTCGGTGGTCTCGCGCTCAACCAGTCCTACGGTGTCTCGGTCGTGGCCATCAACGGGTCGAGCCAGTCGTTGCCGTCGGTCGCCTTCGCCCCGCCGCCGAAGTACACGATCACTTGCGTGCGTGACCGTCACGCTCGACACCTGACCGGCACGAACTTGCGCTGTCCCGCGGGTTGGCGCCAGCGCTAGTTGCGTCGCACCGCCGGCGTGACCGGTGGTGCGAGCCCGTGTCTGGTCGACGCTGACCCCTCGAGAGCCGTTCACCGGCGCAACGACGTCTCGGCGTGGGGCTTACCCCGGTGGTCTCGGCGAAGCGGTTCGCGCGCCGGTCCCCCGACGTGGCGATCGTGCTCGCACGGTGGTGGCCCCGACGCCACGTTCGTCGGGGCACGGAGCCGCGCTGAGGTCGTCGTTCCGTCGTGCCGGTCCCCACGCGCTGGTTCGAGTGCGGCTTCCTCGGGACCTGTCTTCACGTGACCCACCGCGTCACCACGAGACGGTGACGTGGGTGGTCCGCGAGAGGTGACGCCGAACGGGGCTGTGGCCACGGCGACCGCCCGGTGGTCGACCCACGATGACGAGGCACACTCGAGAACGGGCCATCGGCGTCGACGGTTGTGATCCGAGTGACCGAGGCACCGACGGGATTCGGTACAGGGCGTCGGGTGGCGGTCTCGCCCGATTGCCCACGTCGCCTGGCGGGTCGGTCCCGGGCGCGGTGTCGTCGCGTGCCCGGGTGAACGTCGGCGCTGATTCGCGTTGCGCAGTCGCACGACGCACGGCGAACTGAACGAGGTTCACCGCGCGCACGTGCGCCGCTCGTGCCCCTAGCAGCGTGAGCGGTAGCGTCTGACCAGGAGGAAACGATGCGAATCACTCGACACCTGTTCGTCGCCCTCGCCCTCGTGACCGGGCTCGCCGTTCTTACGCCCCCCGGCATCGTCGCGGCGAGTGGTCGGGTGCCCTCGTGGGGGAGGGTGACGTACCTGCCCGGCGTTCCCGCTGGTTCGAGCACAGTCTCCCAAGCCGCCTGTACCGCGCCGGGCAACTGCACCGTCGTCGGCGTCTACCCGACTGACAATCCGCACACTATGTTCGTCAGCACCGAGGTCCGGGGTCACTGGGGACCGGCTCGGGTGCTGATCACGGGCCACCCGCGTACGGAGGCGAACGCGCTGAGCTGCCCCGACGTGCGCGACTGCGTGGTCGCAGGGGTCTATCAGTCCGCCGATCAAATGAATCAGTACTCCTTCATCGACAGTGAGGTGAGCGGGAGTTGGGGCACGCCTCAGGTCGTCAGTCTGCCAAACAGCACTGGGGTGGACCCGAACGGTGGCGTCGCAACCGTGGCCTGCGCGAGTGCGGGCAACTGTGTCGTCGGGGGCAGCGACATCATCAACAACGACGGATGGGTCGAGACCGAGAGTGGCGGAGTGTGGTCGGCCCCGGTCATCCTGGGTTCACTCGCGAGCATGGTCGAGTATGCGGCGTGCCCGGTCGCGGGGAACTGCACGGTGACGGGCATGATCGGCGCCGACGGCGGGGTCTTCGTCGATAATTTCTCTAACGGGGTCTGGCAACCGCCCGTAGAGATCGCAAACCTGATCGTGCCGATCAATGTGCAGCGGAGCGAGGGTGCGGCGGTCGATGCCATCAGCTGCGTCGGAGTGAACTACTGCGTGATCGGCGGGGACTACCCCGTGGACCGCTCGCCGAGTCTCACCTTCTTCCAGCAGCCCTTCGTCGCGGTGGAGCGCAACGGGGTGTGGGGGGCGGCCCAGCCCGTGCCCGGCGCGATCGCGGCCAACATTGGCGGCGTGGGGGCCACGACCAACGTCCAGTGCTGGGCCGTCGACCGGTGCGTGCTCGCCGGCTTCTACGGTGATCACCCGTACTATCGCCCGTGGGAGGAGCAGTCGAGCGGCAGCGGGTGGGGCGCTTTCGTCGAGCCGCAGCGGCAAGGAGGTGGCTCCAACTACGGCCTCCCCGTCGGGTTCGGGTGCGCGTCACCGACGGTGTGCGTCCAGATCGGCTCCACCGGGATGAGCGAGGCCATAGGTATCGACAACGGGCTACTTGGGACGATTATCGGCAACGCCATGGTGGGCTACTCCTGGGGTGGGCGCTGGACCGCGGTGCACTACCTGTTTTCACCCTGGGACGGATTCGCGAGCTGGACCTACGTCCAGACGACCGCGTGCGCGCCGACTGGCGTCTACTGCCTCGTGGGTGGGGGGCGTGAACTGTCAAAGTCCGCCACGTTGCCCTATCACGATCAGCGGGCCTTTGTCGTAGCGTTCTCGTGACCCGTGCCGCGAGCGAAAGACACCGCACGATCGGCGGCGTGTCCACGGGTTGATCGTGCCGGTATCGCCAGTGCGGTCCGATCGGTCGTCACGTGACGTGCCCGGTGACGCCGGCGAGGGTGTCGACGTCGTGTCGCCGGTGGCAACCCGTCGCCGGGCGCGGCGAAAAGGTCGCCACCGAGCTGTGGATCGATCGGGTCGTCGGGGCGTGGGATGGCGTGCCGGTGACTCGATGGCGCCGCGCACGGGGCGATGCGCTCGTGGTCCTGGGGTGTCGCTCGGTCCAACGTCAGGCACCGGGCCATCCACGGCCGCCCGACGGGTCACGACATTGTCCGATCCGGTCGTGACCACCTCGTCCACCTCGGGCCCGCGGGTCTACCTGATCGCCACGAGTGGTGGCTGGTGGACTGTGGCGCTCGCCACGCGACGGGCGACGGTCAACGTGGCTCAGCTCGCCGCGAGTTCGACCTCGACGACGGGCTCGGGGCCCTGCGCGGTCCCGTTGGTGGGCGCCAGCGCTCGTTGCTCGTGACCCACGGGTCGGTGTGCGTCCGCCAATCAGTTGCCGCTTGACCAATCGAGCCGTGGCGTCGTAGGGGTGGGCGGCCACAGGGTGTGATGCGGACCGTCCGCCGAGGTCAACGTCGATGCGTGACTACCTTCGGGCTGTCATCGGTGTCAGCCGCCACGAATAAGGGACCACTAACTGGTGTTCCCGCCACGAGTAAGGGACCACTTGGCAGGTCGTTCCGCCACGAGTATGGGGTCACCCCTCTGCCACGGGTAAGGGGCCAGCCGTGTCGCGCAGTACGTCGCAGTGGCACTGCGCGGTGGTCAGGCTTCGACTCCCTAACAGGCGGTGGTGGGCGGACGGGTCACGTTCAGCCCTCGAGGGAGACCCATTGAGTCACGTCGCTCGCGCTGATACGAGTGGCGTGATGGCGTCGAGCGATGAACCAAGGTGGTCACGCTCGAGCTCGAGGTCATATCGAGCTTGGAGGTTGATCCAGAACCGCTCGCTCGTGCCAAAGAACCGCGCGAGCCGCAGGGCGGTATCCGCGCTGACTCGACGTTTGCCGTGGACAATCTCGTTAATCCGACGGGGTGGGACCCCGATAGAGACCGCGAGGCGATGCTGAGTAACGCCGAGCGGCTCGAGGAAGTCTAAGAGCGTGTGTCCTATTTCCACTCGAGCATCAATGCTGTGTAACACCTGACCGGTACCGTTCTTGATGTGGAAACCACCGACCGGGACTCAGCGACG
>JAJZSM010000152.1 GCA_021849765.1 Actinomycetes bacterium
ATCGCATCCCGTGAACGTTGACATCACGGGGCGTCCCGCCCTGCTCTTCTATTCGCAGCACTCGGTCGGCCTCGGACACCTCGTTCGCTCACTCTCGGTGGCCGAGGCACTCGCGGGGCTCTTCCGAGTCGTGCTCGTCAGCGGTGGTCCAGTCCCGCCGGGCCTCATCATTCCCCCGGGCGTCGAACTCGTCGCCTTGGACCCCATCGGCGCACGGGGCGGGGCCGACGCCACGCTCGCGAGTCTCGACCGCGAGCTGACGCTCGAGCAGGCGTGGAATCGACGACTGGACACGCTGCTCAACCTGCTCACCGCGTTGGGCCCCGCGGCACTGGTCGTGGAGCTCTTCCCCCTGGGACGTCGCAAGTTCGCCCGTGAGATCATCCCGCTCCTCGAACACGCCAGGTCGCTCGACGAGCCACCGGCGATCGTCTGCAGCGTGCGTGACATCCTGGTCGCCGGGGGCCCGGACCAGCAGGCAAAGGACGACGATGCGGCCGAACGGCTCAATCGCCACTTCGATGCGCTCCTGGTACACGGCGATCCATCGGTTGCGCGTCTTGAGGACACCTTTAGACCCGCGGTGACACTGCGCGTCCCGATCCACTACACCGGCTACGTGGTGCCCCGACGCGAGCGACCTCGCCACCTGCCGCACCAGCCACCGGAGATCCTGGTATCCGCGGGTGGCGGCAAAGTCGGTGCCGAGCTTCTGCGCTGCGCCGCCGACGCTCATCGCGATCACTTCGCACCTCGGGGACTGCGCACCCGCCTGGTGACCGGGCCCTTCCTCGCCAACGAGGACGTGACTGCGCTGACAGCACTGTCAGCCGAGTCCCCCGGGCTGTCGGTGGAGCGATTCATCCCCGACCTCGCCGCCGCGATGGCGGCGGCGACCGCGTCGATCAGTCAGTGCGGCTACAACACGGCACTCGACATCGTTCGCTCCGGTGTGCCGTCAATCGTCGTGCCCCACGACGAGGGGCGCGAGACCGAGCAGGCCGCACGGGCGACCAGGCTCGCCGACCTCGGCGTGCTGCGAATTGTGCGTTCCGCACAGCTCTCGCCCCAGCGCCTGGCCGACGAGGTGACCTCGCTACTCGCCGCACCGCGCCGCGACGTCACGATCGACCTCGACGGGGCGCGCACCAGTGCGCGGCTGGTGGCTGAATTGGTCACTCGAATCCCCGCGCGTTCGACGTGACGCACCACCAGCTGCCCGGCGTGGAAACGGACGAGACGCACGGCGATCTTCCGACGAGTGGCGCGCGAGCCACGACCGATCGCGGCACGCTGGTGTTGTTGCGCCATGGGCGAACCCAGTGGAACGACGAATCGCGGTTCACTGGCTGGGCCGATCCCTCGCTCAGCGAGCTCGGCACTCGTGAAGCGGCGTGGGCCGGCGAAGTCATCGCGTCATGTGGCGTCCGCGTATCCGTGGTGATAGCGAGTTTCGCCTCTCGCGCGTTGCAGACCGCTACCTTCGCCATGCCCGTCACGTCCGCGCCGGACCGGCGTCGTGACTGGCGACTCAACGAACGACACTTCGGTCTCTTGCAAGGTCTCGATCGCTCTGCCGCCATCGACCGCTACGGCAAGGCGTCGGTCCGCCAGTGGCGACGTGACCGCGACGCCGTTCCCCCGGCGATCCCCAAGGACGACGCACGTCACCCCCACCACGACCCGCGCTACGCCGGCGTGGCACCAGCGGAGCTGCCGGGCGCCGAGTCGAAGGCCGACCACGAGCGCCGCATCCGAGCCTGTTGGCTCGACACGATCGACCCGCTCCTCGTCAACGGCGTCGCCGTCCTCGTCGTCGCGCACTGCCACAGCCTCCAGGCCCTGGCTCGACTGGCCGCAACCCGCGACGTCGATGAGTCGCCCACCCTGTTCGCTGCCACCGGCAGCGTGGCGATCGTCACCGGGTCCGGCGCGTTGCGCGAACTGCCAACGCTCGAGGTGCCATCCGCTGAGGCGCCGCGTGGGCGGACCGCGGCCAATCGAGTTCAGTAGCGTCCCGCGCCCCTCGGTGACCCAACGTCGCCGTCGCTGCGACCCGACGACCCAGCACCGTCGGCCGGTCCGAGGGCCCCCGCGGGATGGAGCTGTTACTTCAGCAGGTGCTTGGCGACCACGACGCGCTGGACCTGGTTCGTGCCCTCGTAGATTTGGGTGATCTTCGCGTCGCGCATGAACCGCTCGACGGGGAAGTCTTTGGTGAAGCCGTAGCCGCCGAGCAGCTGCACTGCGTCGGTCACGACGCTCATCGCCGTGTCCGAGGCGAACGACTTCGCCGCCGCCGTCAGGTAGCTGAGGTTGTGGTCGGGGTCGCCCTCGTCGATCGCGCTGCAGGCGTGGTAGACCATCGCGCGCGCCGCCTCGGTGCGAATCGCCATGTCGGCCAGCATGAACCGCAGACCCTGCAGATCGCTGATCGGCGCGCCGAACGCGCGGCGTTGGGTCATGTACTGCGCCGCGTAGTCGATCGCCCCCTGGGCGATGCCCACCGCCTGGGCGCCGATGGTCGGGCGCGAGCGGTCCAGCGTGTGCATGGCGATCTTGAAGCCGTCACCCTCTTCCCCGATGCGGTGCGAGGCCGGCACGCGCACGTCGTTGAAGACGACCTCGCCGGTGGGCGACGCGCGTAGACCCATCTTGTCCTCGTGCTTGGGGAACTCCACGCCCCAGCCCTTCTCGACGAGGAAGCAGCTGATGCCGCGTCCCCTCGCGTCGGGGTCGGTGCTCGCGAAGACCGTGTAGGTGTCCGAGACGCCGGCGTTGGTGATCCAGTACTTCGAGCCGTTGATGATGTAGTCGTCCCCGTCGCGCACGGCGCGCGTGCGCATCGCGGCCACGTCCGAGCCCGCGTCGGCCTCGGAGAGGCAGTAGCTCGCCTGGATCTCGCCGGTGGCGATCCGGGGCAGGTAGGCCTGCTTGACCTCCTCGGAGGCGAAGTTGATGACCGGCAGCATGCCCAGCTTGGAGATCAGCATCGTCACCGACGTCGACGCGCAGGCCCGAGCGATCTCCTCGGCCATGATCGCCTGGGTCACCATGTCCGCGCCGGCCCCGCCGTAGGCGGCCGGAACGCCGAGCGAGGGCAGATCCATCTCGACGCAGGCGTCGAAGCTCTTCTGGGGGAATACCTGGTCGCGGTCGTACTCAGCGGCGAAGGGCGCGATGCGCTCGTCCACGAAGCCGTGCATGACGTCACGAAACGCCCGTTGCTCTTCAGTCAGGGTGAAACTCATTGTGGTCCTCTCAACCGTCAGCGAAGGTCCGCGTTGACCAATTCGTCGGTGTCCACGGCGTCCGCGAAGGCCCGCTGGGCGACGTAGCTGTGAGCGAGACCGGCGAAGGGGCTCGCAAGGTGGTGATCGACCGAGGTGGCGTCGAGCAGCCTGAAGTGGTCAAGGGCGATCCGCACGTCGCTGAGCGTCGGACCGCGGCCGATCGCGCTCGCGCGCTTGGCTGCGACTACGGCGACACCGACGACGACGTCGTGGCGGTCGTGCTCGTGGTCAAAGGCCAGTTTGGCGACCTCGCGCTCGGCGATGGTGAGCGCGTACCCGCCGCCGGGCGCCGGCGTGCCCGCGCCGCTCGTGGTCAGCGGGTGCACGCTGCGCACGAGGCCAGCCTTGGGCTTGCGCGCGAATTCGGGGGTCGGCGTGGGCATCGTCGGACGCACCTCGCCGGCAGCGGGGACTGGAAGAAACGTCGGTTGAGTCACCTCACGACACTACCGCTGAACGTGACTACACCTCGGTGAGCCACCCGTTGTAGCGGTCCAGTTCGCCGCGCACGGCTTGGAAGTAGGTCGACTGCAGGGTGGTCGTGACCGGACCCGGCTTGCCCGTGCCCACGACGCGGTCGTCGACCGAGGCGATCGGCACGACCTCGGCGGCCGTTCCGGTGAGGAACGCCTCGTCAGCGAGGTAGAGGTCGGTACGGATCAGCGTCTCGAAGCGAACGGTGATGCCGAGGTCGGTGGCGATGCGAACGACCGTCTCTTGGGTGATGCCCGGCAGTGCGCCCGCTTCGCTCGGCGGCGGGGTCAGCACGACCCCGTCGCGCACGACGAAGAGGTTCTCGCCCGTGCACTCCGAGATCCGCCCGTCGGGTCCGAGCATGATGGCCTCGTCGTAGCCGGCCTTGATGGCCTCGACCTTGGCGAGCCCGGAGTTGAGGTACATCCCCGTTCCCTTGGCGGCGGTGGGCATCGCGTTGGGGTTGTGGCGCTGCCACGACGAGATCTTCATGCGCACGCCGTGGGCGAGTCCCTCATCACCGAGGTAGGCGCCCCACGGCCAGGCGGCGATCGCGACGTTCACGGGCGCGGGCAGGGGGTTCACGCCCATCTCGCCGTAGCCGAGGTACACGAGGGGCCGGATGTAGCACCCGTTGGGCAGGTCGTTCACCCGAACGGTCTCCACGACGGCGTCACAGAGTTCGTCGAGGGTGAACGGCACCTCCATCATGAGGATCTTGCAACTTCGAAGCAGTCGCGCCATGTGCTCGCGCAACCGGAAGACGGCGACGCCGCGTGGCGTCTTGTAGGCCCGGATTCCCTCGAACGCACCGGTGCCGTAGTGCAGGCCGTGGCTGAGGACGTGGGTCGTCGCGTCGTTCCAGTCGACGAGCGCGCCGTCCATCCAAATTTTCTCCGTCGGCGTTATGGGCATCACAACCTCTCTATCAATCGTTGCGTGACGGCCGCCGTTCCTCCGGTGACACCGTCGC
>JAJZSM010000153.1 GCA_021849765.1 Actinomycetes bacterium
CGTTCGGTCGAGTCGTCGCTCATGGGATCCGGCGCAGCGGTGCTCGACGATCGCCTTGTCGCGCGGTCCCGGTAGGGTCGAAACCTTGCTTATTGTTCGAGACCTCTCCATCGAGATCGGCGCGCGCCGGATCGTCGAACCCGTTTCCTTCACCATTGGTGACGGCGAGAAGGTGGGCGTGGTCGGACGAAACGGCGTCGGCAAGTCGACGTTGCTCGCCGCGTTGCGCGGTGAGACCCCCGAGCACCTCCGGATCGGTGGCGCGGTCACTCACCAGGGGGCACTCAGCCACTTGCCCCAGGAGCCAATCCCGGGCGGACTCGGCGTCGAGCCGATCGGGCTCTCCCACGTGTTATCCGCACGCGGACTCGACGTGCTCGACGCGGACATGCAACACGCGCGTCACGAGCTCGCGGCCAACCCGACTGACGAGACGATCGAGCGATTCACTTCGCTCGAGGCGCAGTTCGGTGAGCGCGGTGGCTACGAGGCCGAATCCGAGGTCGCACGGTTGGCGGCGGGACTCGGACTCGACGAGTCGCTGCTCCTCGAGGACCTGAGCTCGCTGTCCGGTGGTCAGCGCCGCCGCGTCGACTTGATGCGAGTGCTCTACGAGCAGCCCGACATCATGGTGCTCGACGAGCCGACGAACCACTTGGACATGGCGGCCAAGCGATGGCTGTTCGACGAGCTGGAGCGCTTCCGTGGGACGGTAGTCGTGATCAGCCACGACCTGCCATTGCTGGACCGAGCGATCAGTCGGGTCCTCGCGCTGCGCGACGGTCAGCTGCGCGAATACAAGGGCAACTACTCCTCGTACCTCGCCCAGGACGAGTCACGCCGGTTGGCCGAGGAGAAGCTGGCGGTCGCCCAGGACGCCGAGATCAGCCGACTGAAGACCCTCGCGGACTCGATGCGCGGCCAGACCGAGGCGCGCGCGCGAAAGGCCAAGGTCTTGGACCGTCGCGTGGGCAAGCTCGAGGTCGGTCGCGTCGAGGTCACCAAGAAGGAACGGACCGTCAAGTTCCGACTGCCCGAGCCCCCGCGCAGCGGTGACGTGCCGATGACGGTCGAGCACGTCGCCGTTCGCTACGGCGACCTCGACGTGCTGCGCGACGCCTCGTTCATCACGCGTCGCGGCGACCGCATCCTGATCGTTGGTCGAAACGGCGCCGGCAAGTCATCGCTCCTGCGCTGTCTGGCCGGCACGCAACAGCCCCAGGGTGGTGAGGTGCGCTTCGGTGCGAACGTGGAGGTCGGCTACTTCGCCCAGGAGCACGAACAGTTGGACTTCACCAAAACCGTGCTCGCGCATCTGGCCGACGCCACGGTCGAGACCGAGGTCCAGCGGCGCGCGCTCCTGGGCGCCTTCGGGCTGAAGGGCTCGGCCGCGCACCAGCTACCCGGGACGCTCTCGGGTGGTGAACGGGCCAAGCTCGCCATCGCGATCCTGGCCGCGTCGCGGGCCAACCTGTTGCTGCTCGACGAGCCGACGAACAACCTCGACCCGGCGAGCGTCGACGCGCTCGGCGACATGTTGCGCCAGTGGCGCGGCACGATCGTCGCGGTAAGTCACGAACGATCCTTCGTGGAGAAGCTCGAACCGACCCACGCGGTGCTACTGCCCGAGGAGTACTTCGACCTCTGGCGGGACGAGTACTTCGACCTCATCGAACGCCGTTGAGTCAGCCGCCCGTTCCCTTGAGGGTGGCGGTCTGGATCGCGAGGGACTGACCGGTCCACGCACGACCACCGCTGTGGCCGCGGTAGACGAACGTCGGTAGGAGCCATTCCATGTGATCGGCGAGCGTGTAGGCGGACCACGAGAGCTGAACTGAGGTCGCGGTCGTCGGCTCGGTGGTCGACAGCGCTGCGAGCGCGTCGGTGGGCGAGCGGAGTCGATAGTCGGTCAGCGCCGTGACGACGAAGGCCGGTCCGGAGGCGGCGACCACGTGGCCGTCACGGACGATCACGCGAACGGACAGCGTCGTCGTCGAGCCGTCCACGACGACGGGGTTCGCCGCTGTTCTCGGTCCGATGGTGACGGTGTAGCCCCAACGCTGGCGGGCGATCGCCGCAGCGAGTTGCGCCGGGCTCGGCCCGCTCGCCGTCCCGGCCTGGAAACGCCACTGGGCGAGTCCGGCTGTCGTGTCGTAGACGACGCGAGCCCCCGTCGCGCCCGTCTCGGTGAAGACCGTGCCGTTGTACCCGCCGATCGTGCCGATGGCGCCGAGGGCGGCGCCGAGTCCCATCGTCGCGGTGAGCCCCGAGGCGGGAACCATGAGTTGGTAGGCGCTCGCGAGTGAATCGCCCGGGCCGAACGTCCCCGCGACGGGCCGCGCCGAGGGCGGCGCTGCGCTCACCCCCGCGCCCTGGGCCGTCTTGGCCGCGGCGAAGGTCGTCGGGTTCGGCGCGAAGGCGAGCTGCGGCAGTGCGGGGGTCGCATTGAGCGCGACGACGAGGGCGACGGTCACCAGACCTGACACGCTGGCCGCCGCGGCGACCGCGAGGCGGAAGGGCGTCGGCAACGCAGGCCGGCGGCCGGCGGCGGCGATCCGAGCGACCAGCGACGCGGGGTCGGGGTGGTGGTAGGCCGCGATGGCCGGGTCCTGGTCCCCGAGCGCTTCGAACGCGTCACGCATGGCGACCTCCTCCACGTGCTCCCTGTCCGGTAGAGGCCCGAAGTTTCACGACTCGTCCCATTGGTCAAAGAGGGCTCGGAACCGGTGTCGCGCACGCGACAGTCGGACGGCGGCCGCGTCGGCGCTCACGCCGAGGACCCGTGCGACGTCGGCGACGCTGAGGCCGTCCCAGGCGTGCAGGAGCAGCGCCTCGCGCTCGTCGGCCCGCAGCGCCTGGAGCGCGTGACGCACGCGCTCGTCGGCGACGACGATGTCCTCGGTGGACGACGCGTCACCGCGCACCCGTAGCGCCCCCTCGTGGACGATGCGGCGATGTCGGGAGCGTTGGGCGTTATGGAGCACGTTGCGCGCGACACCGATGATCCAGGGGAGTTCGGCGTCCCTCGGCATCGCGTCGAACCGGCGCCACACGATGGTGAAGGTCTCCGCCACCAGGTCGTCGAGGTCAGCGTCGCTCAAGGGGTAGAGGCGTCGACGAAGGTAGTTGCCGACCGCGGACTCGTAGTCGCGCACCACTCGTTCCAGCTCGGTGGTACGCGTGTCTCACCTCGGTCTCGTCCTCGCCCGACGTTACCGCCGTGGAACCGGCGCGAGCGGGACGTCGGGCTCGAAACGCTCTTCGACGACGTTGTCATCACACGATGGCCCCGGCCCGGCGGGTTCGACGTCGAGGTGCAGGACCGGGTTCTGGTCGACGGAATCGCGGGCGCCGGCGCCCGTATCGCCGACGCCATGCGGTGGTGCTATCGTCCCTGGTCACCGTAGCGAATCGCGCTATCGTGAAGCGTGCCGCCGGATCATCGGGCTAGGGAATCACGAAGCGCGATCAGCTTGGCTTGCTCGCGCAACTGCTCGTGCCGGTGCCGCAGAGACCAGTGACGCGGAACGACTCCGGTTTGAAAGCGACGGCTGGTGAGCCGACGTCGATTTGGATCACGCCGCCGGCGAGCAACGGCACCGCGCGAGGTGTGCTCGCGTAGCGCGTGCCGTTCTCGAAGACGACCACGTGTCCGACGGCGGGACCGACCCGGTTGCTCGAGAGCGGCTGGCCCCAGACGTCGAAGAACTGCCCAAGGGTGAAGTGGCCCTTGGAGGGTGCCTCGACGTGGATGATGCCGTCGTTGGCGTGCGTGTGGAGCCAGTAGAGGCAGTCGTGCAGTCCGACGTCGACGAAGGTCGTCGGACCCGACCCGGTGGTGACCGCCGGCGCGGTCACGCCGATGCCGGCGGGGAGGCGTTCGCGTTGACCGTCGACGTAGATGGAGACGAGCACGTGAACGTGGTAGTGGACGGTCTCTTGACCGATGGTCTGACAGGTGATGCCGTCGATGGTCGATCCGCTGGCCGCGCCGGCGGGTGCCAGGACCGGCACGTTCAAGACTGGGACGCCCTCGGGTCCCGGCGAGCTCGTGCCCGACGATTGGTTCGAAAGCCACGCCGTCACTGCACTGGCGATGACGAGTACCGTGAGCAGCGCGACCGGGATCATGTTACGACGACGACTGAGCGTGGCCATCGGACTCCTTTCTCCTCGCGCTACTCTACGGGACCGCCACGGTCACCGTGTTCGACCGCGTGATCGCCAGAACAGCACCGTGCCGGTGGCGTCGGTGACGGTGGCGGAGGGAGAGTGATGGGTGAGTTGGAGGACCTACGCCTCGAGACGCGCGCGTTCGCCGAGGCGCGCGACTGGAGCCCGTTCCACACGCCGAAGAACCTCGCGATGGCGGTCGCTGGCGAGGCCGGTGAACTCGTCGCCGAGTTCCGGTGGTTGACGCCCGAGGAGTCGGCGCCGGACCGTCTGGCGCCAGAGCACCGTCGAGCCATCGAGTTCGAGATGGCCGACGTGCTCATCTTCCTGCTCCGGCTGGCCGACGTCCTTGACGTCGACCTCGCCGACGTAGTGCGCGCCAAACTTGCTGCGAACGAGAGCCGTTTCCCACGCGTCCGTTAGTGGCCCGTACGTGACCGATCGTCGCGGCGAGCGTGACCGGATCAGAACGCAGTGAGTAGCCTCGGGGCGTGTCGCGCGGCGTCCCTCTGGGGTGATGATGGGCTTCGATCGTCTCTTCGAACCTCTCGTCGTCGGT